>JAFOFS010000159.1 GCA_017387165.1 Clostridia bacterium | reverse complement strand
TTCTTTGGTGGAAACGGCCGGCTTAAAAAACACAAACAACAGCACCGCCGCTGCGGAAAGAGCCGCAGAGATCGCCATCAGCAGACCGAATTTTATTTTCTCATTTCCGATCTGCGCCGGCAGACTGATGGCGGCGGTTGCCACCAACACCACTCCGACGAGATCGTCGTACAGCCCCATATATTCCGAAAGATTCAGCCAAAAGACCGCGAGAAACGCGATCAACGGCAGGGCGATCAAGGCGACGCGTTTGCTTTTATCGCTCATAGTGTGCCTCCTGTTGTCGGAAAGTTCTTATTCATTATAGCACATATTTTTCGAATTGCAATGAGAAAACGAGTAAGCTTTTTCCCGTTTTCCCTTGACAAATGCGTGGAAATCCGTTATACTATGCTCAATCTGTTAACAAAAGGAGTCATTCGTTCCTATGGACGGCGACAGTTGCCCTGACGGTAATAAACAGAATTTCATAAGAAAAGAAGAGGCATACTCGGCGGCATAAGACCGCTTGGGTGTGTCTTTTTGTGTTTGAAAAAGGAGATTTGAACAATGACGGAAGGTCATATATGGTCCATCGTCGTGATGGTGCTGATGGTTATCTGCTCGGCGTATTTTTCCGCCACGGAGACCGCATTCAATTCCATCAATAAGACTCGCTTGCGTGCGTTGGCGGAAAAGGACAACAAGCGCGCCGCGCGTACGCTGGAGTTGGCGGAGAATTACGATAAGCTGCTCTCCACCATTCTCATCGGCAACAACATCGTCAACATCGTGTTGGCGTCGCTGTGCACCCTGCTGTTTGTCGATCTGCTCAAGAGCCAGGATACCGGCACAACGGTTGCCACCGTTGTCAGTACGGTCGTGGTCTTGATCTTCGGTGAGATCACCCCGAAGAGTCTGGCAAAGGAACAGCCCGAGAATTTTGCGATGTTTTCCTCGCCGATTCTGCGTGTGCTGGTGGTTCTGCTGACTCCGCTGAACTTCGTGTTCGGTCTGTGGAAAACGCTGGTCACCCGCCTGACCAAGGCAGAGGAAGCCCCCAAAATGACGCAGGATGAGCTGCTGCTCCTCGTGGACGAGGTTGAGCAGGAGGGTGCGATCGACGAGCAGGAAAGCAATCTCTTGCGTAATGCGATCGATTTCACCGACCGCGAAGCGGAAGAGGTGCTTACCCACCGCACCGACCTCGAAGCGGTGCCGTTTGACGCCACCAAGGATGAGATCGCGGCGATCTTCTCGGAAACCAAGTTCTCCCGCCTGCCGGTCTATGAGGAAAGCATCGACAACATCGTCGGCATTCTGCATCAGAAGGATTTTTATACCGGCACCGGTATCACGGAACGTCCGCTTTCGGAGGTCATCACGCCGCCGCTGTTCGTACCGAAATCCGAAAAGATCAGCGACCTGCTGGGCGACCTGCAGAAGCATAAATCGCATATCGCCGTCGTGGTGGACGAATACGGCGGAACGCTCGGTATCGTGACGATGGAGGATATTTTGGAAGAATTGGTCGGTGAGATCTGGGACGAGCACGACGCGGTTGTCGAAAGCTATAAGAAGCTTTCGGAGGACACCTATCGGATCGATTGCTCCCTCTCCATTGACGATCTGTGCCAGTTCTACGATATGGATCTGGAAACCGACAGCATCGTGATCGGCGGCTGGGTGATGGAAATGCTCGGCAAGATTCCCGAGGTGGGGGATACCTTTACCCACGAACGCCTGACCGTCACCGTTGCTGAGGTGGACGGACACAGCGCCGCCTGGGTGGACG
>JAFOFS010000158.1 GCA_017387165.1 Clostridia bacterium | reverse complement strand
CTCATCTTCGTCGGAGGTGTTGCTGATGTCGCGCTTCATATGCGAGAGCATTTCCATAACCTTGATGTTGGCGCCGCCGTGGCGAGGACCTTTCAGCGCGCCGATCGCGCCGGAAATGGCGGCGTAGGTATCGGTGCCGGAAGAGCTCAACGTGCGGCAGGTGAAGGTGGAGTTGTTGCCGCCGCCGTGCTCGGCGTGCAGCATCAGGCAGATATCCAGCAGTCGCGCCTCTTCATCCGTGAACTGTCCGTCCGGACGGAGGGAGTAGAGAATGCTTTCGGCGGTGGAGAGATTATCCATACGGGGGTGCAGCACCATCGTGGCGCGGTCGTACACACGGCGCTTGACCTGGTACGCATACGCCATCATGCTGGGCAGCGTCGCCATCAGGAAGATGGACTGGCGCAGGACGTTTTCGGGGGAGATGTCATCGGGATTGGAGTCGTAGGAATAGAAGGACAGCACGTTGCGCTGCATCTTGTTCATCACGCTCGGGGAGGGGGACTTGATGATCATTTCCTCGACGAAGAAGTCCGGCAACTCGCGGCAGCTTTGCAGCAGCCCGTTAAACTCGCTCAGCTGCTCGCGGTTCGGCAGATGACCGAACAGCAGCAGATACGCCGTTTCCTCAAAGCCGAAACGCGGCGTGCGGCGGCGGGAATAGCCGTCCACCAGATCGCGGATGTTGATGCCGCGGTAGGTCAGCTCGCCGTCGATCGGTTCTTTTTCGCCCTCGTTCATCACGTAGCCGTGAACGTTGCAGACACGGGTCAGACCGGCGACGACACCGGAGCCGTCGGCGTTGCGCAGACCGCGCTTAACGTCGTAATGCTGATAACGCGCTGTATCGATACGGGTATGTTCCTGCATCTCCGCGCATAAATTCTTAATGGTTTCTTTTGAAATGGTTGCATCGGTAAACATAACGTAGTTCCTTTCGCTGGGTATTCAATTTATTATAAACCAATTAAAAATGAAAGTCAACAGAAAAGAAAGGGGAAAGGCATGAGAATTGGGGGAAAATGGGTGTTGCTGCTGACGACGGTTTCCTTGCTGTGGATGTGCCTGTGGCCGCTGGGAGCATTATCCACGGCAGGCGAGCAGACACCGCCACCGCCGCCGTCCGCACAAGAGCCATCCGAGGAACAGCCGCCGATCGAGGGAGAGGTCTTCCGTATTTTGCACAGCGACGGCGAAACGGTCAGCTCGATGGCGGTACGGGAGTTTCTGATCTGGACGGTGGCGGCGGAGATGCCGGCGGCGTTTGAGCTCGAGGCGCTGAAAGCGCAGGCGGTCGCGGCGTATACCTTCTTTTGCTACGAACGCGCAGCGGAGCGGGCGGCGCCGTCCGAGGCACTCCGCGGCGCGGATTTTTCGGACACGCCCGTTCCGTATCCCGAGGGGTATACCGAGGCGTATTGGCAACAGCGGTTGGGGGATGCGTACGACGCGAGTGTCGAGCGGATCGCCGCCGCGGTAGACGCGGTGGCAGGAAAACGCATTTTGTACGACGATGCGCCCATTTTCGCGGCGTATCACGCCATTTCGGGAGGCACGACCGAGGTGCCGGAGGTGGTGTGGTCGGCGGCGTTTCCGTATCTGCAGTCGGTTGCCAGTCCGCTGGACGAGGGAGCACCCGATTTCGCCACCGAGGTCAGACTGACCGCGCCGCAGCTGGCGGAGGCAATGGCGGACGTGGAGGGAATCGACCTGTCGGGGGATGCAGCCGCGTGGATCGCGGACGACGCGGTGCGGTCTGCGGCAGGCACGG
>JAFOFS010000157.1 GCA_017387165.1 Clostridia bacterium | reverse complement strand
GTCACGCAGGAGGAATGCCCGTTTGCCATCGGGGATACGGTCAACGCGGCGGTCACCTTTGAACGCAACGAATTCCGCGGCGTCGCCTCGGTTTCCACCCAGATCAAGGAGATCGCTTTCGCGGATATCAACCAGGACGAGCAGATCGGCGCGTATCAGGATATGGACGCGCTTGCCCGCGGCGAAACGCCGCTGCATCTCTCCCCTGCCGAGCTGGCGCCCACCCGTGACCAATGCGGCGTGCTGTACAAGTACCTCCGCGCCGGCGGCGGCTTCGTCGGTCGGGCGTATAAGCTGATGCACGTCCTGCGCGGCACCTTCCCCCATCCTGCCACGCTGCTCTGCGCGCTGACCGTGCTGCAGCAGGCGGCGCTGCTCTCGGTCACCGAGGACGGCGGTATGCTGACGGTGGCGTTGCTGCCTGCCGTCGGAAAAGCGGATCTCGAAGCGATGCCGCTGATGCAACAGCTCAAGCAATAATTCCCTCACAAAGGAGGTTTCCCCTATGGTCAATAAATGCAGCCTGACGGCCGAATTTAAAAAACAACTGCAAGCCAGCGAGAAAAACTACGATCTGGCTCTTATTGACCGCGCCCTGGAATATGCCGACAACGCCCACAGCGGTCAGTTCCGCTCGTCGGGCGAGGAGTATATCTGCCATCCCATCGAGGTGGCGACCATCGTCATCGAGCTGGGTCTGGATACCCAGTGCATTCTTGCCGCGCTGCTGCACGACGTGGTGGAGGATACGCCCATCACCCTCGAGCAGCTCACCGCCGATTTCGGCGAAGAGGTGGCGGGACTGGTGGAGGGTCTGACCAAATTGGGCAAGATCCCGTATTCCACCCGTGAGGAACAGCAGGCGGAAAACGTCCGCAAGATGCTGCTGGCTATTTCCAAGGATATTCGCGTCATTCTCATCAAGTTTGCCGACCGCCTGCACAACGTCCGCACCCTGTCCGGTCTGCGTGAGCAAAAGCAGCGCGACGTCGCCAAAGAAACGATGGATATCTATGCGCCGCTGGCGCACCGTCTGGGTATCCGTTCCATCAAGGAGGAACTGGAGGATCGCTCCCTCCGCGTGCTGGACCCGATCGCGTATCAGGAGATCGAAGACGCCATTGCGCTGCGCAGCGAGCAGCGCATCCCGTTCCTGGAGGGTGTCCAGCAGGAGATCAAGACCCGTTTGGAGCAACACGGGCTGAAGCCGACCATCACCGGTCGTCTGAAAAGCCGCAACAGCATCTACCGCAAGATGTACATTCAGGGTCGCGACATTGACGAGGTGTACGACATCTACGCGCTGCGCATCATCGTGGACGAGGTCAACGATTGCTACAACGCGCTGGGCATCGTGCACGAGATGTTCCGTCCGCTTCCCGGTCGCTTCAAGGACTACATTTCCACCCCGAAATCGAATATGTATCAGTCGCTGCACACCACCGTCATCGGACGGGAAAAGGTGCCGTTCGAGGTGCAGATCCGCACCTGGGATATGCATTTCACCGCCGAATACGGTATCGCGGCGCACTGGAAATACAAGCTCGGTATGCAGAAAAAGGATCGCTTTGAGGAGCGTATCGCGTGGGTGCGGCAGTTCATCGAAAATCAGAAGGACGCCGACGACGCGGAGGATATCGTCCGTGCGATCAAGACCGATCTTTCCAACGACGATATCTTCGTGTTTACCCCCCGCGGCGACGTCATCACCTTGCCTGAGGGCAGTACGGTGATCGACTTTGCCTACGCCATTCACACCGCCATCGGCAACCGGATGACCGGCGCCAAGGTGGACGGCCGCATCGTGCCGCTGACCTATAAGGTACGCACCGGTCAGATCGTCGAGGTGCTGACCTCTCCGCCGCCCGGACGCGGTCCCAGCCGCGACTGGCTGAACATCGCGGCCACCTCCGAGGCGCGCAGCAAGATCCGCGCGTGGTTCAAGAAAGAACGCCGCGAAGAAAACATCGAGCAGGGTCGCGATATGCTGGATAAGGCGCTGCAGCGCGACGGTATGCGGTTGACCCCCGAACAATATACCGAGCTGCTGGAGGCGGAAGCCAAGCGCCAGCATTGCAACACGGTGGACGATCTGTACGCCGCCATCGGCTACGGCGGTCTGCTGATGTCCCGTCTGCTTCCCCATCTCCGCGACAACTACGCGCAGATGGTCAAGGTCGCGCCGACCGCCGAGGAGCTGCTGGCACAGCCCAAGCCGAAGTCGGAGCGTCAAAAGCGCAAGCACAAGGGCGGCGTGGTCATTGCAGGCGAAATGGGCGATTGCCTGGTCAAGTTCTCCCGTTGCTGCAATCCGCTTCCCGGCGACGATATCATCGGCTTTATCACCCGTGGCGCCGGTGTGTCCATTCACAAGTGCAGCTGCCGCAACGTGCCGACCGACATTGCCACCGCCGCCGAGCCGGAGCGCTGGGTCAAGGCGTCGTGGGAGCAGGATACGGTCGGTGAGTTCAAGGTGACCCTCACCATGTTCTGCTCCAGCCGCGAGTCCATGCTGGCGGATATTCTCGGGCAGATGGTCGCCCTGCACATCCCCGTTCACGCGGTCAAGGCGCGTGACGTCGATCGCGATCATTCGCTGATCAGCGCCACCATTGAGGTGCAATCCATCGAACAGTTAAACGGCGTGCTGGCACGGCTGGAAAAGGTGCCGGGCGTCCAATCCATACGGAGGTAACGGATGCGGTTAGTGTATCAACGCGTTTCGTCCGCGTCGGTCGTTGTGGACGGTCGCACGGTCGGTGAGATCGGCGCAGGCTGTCTGCTGTTGCTCGGCGTCCAGCAAGGGGACACCGAAGCGGAGGCGGAGCTGCTGGCGCGGAAAGCCGCCGAGCTGCGCGTGTTTTCGGACGAAAACGGCAAATTCACCTATTCCCTGCTGGATATCGACGGCGAGGCGCTGGTGGTATCCAACTTTACGCTGGCAGGCAACTGCCGCCACGGCCGTCGGCCGGAGTTTATCTCCGCCGCCCGTCCCGAAACGGCAAAGCCGCTGTACGAATATTACGTCCAAAAGCTGAAGGAGGCAGGCGTCCGCAAGGTCGCCACCGGCGAATTCGGCGCCGATATGCAGGTCAATCTGTGCGGCGACGGGCCGGTCACCATTTGGATAGACACCGACGAGATGAAGAAAAAATGAGTAAACTGTACGTTTTTCCGCTCGGTCAGCTGCAGGCCAACTGCTATCTGCTCATCTGCGACGGCGAGGCGCTGGTGATCGATCCCGGCGGACCGCCGCAGGCGGTACTGCGCACCATTGCCGAGCAGGGCGCCGTCCTGGGGACGGTGCTGCTGACCCACACCCATTTCGACCATATGCTGGGATTGCCTGCTCTGTTGAAGGAGGGGGTGTCCCTGGTTGTTCCTGCCGACGACGCGCAGGGCTTGACCGACGGCGGCTACAACCTCACCGCGCTGTGGGGAATGGGCACGCTGCCGCCGCTGACCGCCGACCGTCTGCTGCGTGAGGGCGATACCGTCACCTGCGGCAGCCTCACCCTCACCACCCTGCACACCCCGGGTCACACCGCCGGAAGCAGCTGCTTCCTCGGAGAGGGGATGCTGTTTTCGGGGGACACGCTGTTTGACGGCAGCTACGGTCGCGTGGATCTGCCGGGCGGCGATCCCGTCGCGATGCGGCGGTCGCTCTGTCGGCTGAACGAAACGCTCCCTCGTCCGCTGACCGTCTATCCCGGTCACGGCGGCGCGTTTACTTTCTAAAAAAAGGGGGGTACTTTGTGGTTCTGGTACTGCAAGGGCACGATTTCCATTTCGAAACCGAAAACATCTGCCGTCTGTTTCTGCCGCAGGAAAAAATTCTGACCGTCCGCGAAGTCCCCGATGTCGTCGATGGGGTGCTGGCGGTTGCCGCCGTAGAACAACGTCCCGACGGCGCACACATCCGTTGCACCCTGAAGCTGGACGATTTTTTCGGGGAGGAAACCGCCACCGTGGCGGCAGGCACCCCCGATTTCACCGCCGCCTGCGAGCTGGAAACCGCCAAGGCGCTGTACCGCTTGTTTGTGCGGCTGTTTGGCATCGAGCAAAGCTGGGGCGTGGTGACCGGCGTCCGACCGGTCAAGCTGCTGCGCAGCAAAATTGCCGCGTGGGGCGTGGAAGCCGCCACCCGCTGGCTGACCGACGTGATGCTGGTCAGTCCTGCCAAGGTGGCACTCTCCCTGCGGACGTGGGAGGCGGAGGACAAGCTGTTACAACAAACTACCCCCTCCTCGTTTAGCCTGTACGTTTCCATTCCCTTTTGCCCCACTCGTTGCGACTACTGTTCCTTCGTTTCTCACACCACCGAGCGATCGGTCAAGCTGATCCCCACCTATCTGAAATTGCTGTGCGAGGAATTGAAGGTGACCGCCGAGGTGGCGAAAACGCTCGGTCTGCGGCTGGAATCGGTGTATTTCGGCGGCGGCACCCCCACCTCGCTGACCGCTCCCCAACTTCAGACGCTGCTGTCCGCCGTGGAGCGGCACTTCGATTTGTCCACGGTACGGGAGTACACGGTGGAGGCCGGTCGCCCCGATACGGTTACCGCCGACAAGCTCCGCGTGATCCGCGAAGCGGGGGTTGACCGCGTCAGCATCAATCCGCAGACGCTGTCCGACAGCGTGCTGCAGACCATCGGGCGCAAGCACACCGCCGCGCAGTTTTTCGACGCATACGAGCTTGCCCGAAAGGCAGGTTTCCCCCACATCAACACCGACCTCATCGTCGGTCTGCCGACCGACACGGCGGAGGGCTTCACCCGTACGCTGGACGGCATTTTGGCGCTGCAGCCCGAAAACGTCACCGTCCACACCCTTTCGATGAAACGGGCCTCCAATCTGGTGGTGCGCCACCTATCCGACTATTCGGGCGGCGAACAGGCTGCCGCGATGACCGCCTACGCCGACCGGATGCTGACCGCCGACGGCTATCATCCCTATTACCTGTACCGACAGGCGCGGATGGTGGGCAACCAGGAAAACGTCGGCTGGTCGAAGGATGGTCACGACGGCTTGTACAACGTCTGGATCATGGACGAATCGCAGACCATTCTTGCCTGCGGCGCCGGCGCCGCCACCAAGCTGAAGGACCCGTACAGTCCGCACGTCGAGCGTATTTTCAACCATAAATTCCCCTACGAGTACAACGACCGTTTTGCGGAGCTCATTGAGCGAAAACAAGGTATTCTCGATTTCTACGCGCGATATCCCCTTTCCAAGGAGGCGAGCAGATGAAGATCAAGACTATCCAAAAAACCTATGCCGAGGTTATGGCGTTGCCCCGACCGAAGCGTAAAAAACCGTTGCGCCCGTTGTTTTTCTGGCGACTGCTGGTGTGGCTGCTGGCGCAGCCGGCGCTGCTGAAATCCAAATTTTCCTTCAGCGGTGACCTGCCGGACGGCCCGTGCATGATCCTGATGAATCATTCCTGCTTTATGGATATGAAGATTGCTTATCAGATTCTGTTTCCCCGTCCGTTTTGCATCGTGTCCACCGCCGACGGTATGGTCGGCAAGCGGTGGCTGATGCGGCAGATCGGCTGCATTCCGACCCAAAAATACGTCAACGACCTCAGCCTGCTGACCGATATGCGGTATGCGCTGAAGGAGAAGAAATCCAGCGTGCTGATGTATCCCGAGGCGTGCTACAGTATGGACGGTACGGCGCACCCGATTCCCAAGCGGATGGGCGTCATCCTCAAAAAACTGGACGTCCCGGTCGTGATGATCCGCACCTACGGCGCGTTTGCCCGCGATCCGCTGTACAATCAGCTGCAGCTGCGTAAGGTACCCGTTTCCGCCAAAGTGGAAACTCTGCTGACACGGGAACAGCTGCAGGAGCGGTCGGTGGAGGACATCGATCTCATTCTCGAAAACGCCTTCACCTTCGACCATTTCGCCTGGCAGCGTGACAACGCCGTGGCGGTGGATGAGCCGTTCCGCGCCGACGGTCTGGAACGCGTGCTGTACCGCTGTCCGCATTGCCAGACCGAAAATCAAACGGTCGGTCGC
>JAFOFS010000156.1 GCA_017387165.1 Clostridia bacterium | reverse complement strand
GAGCAATTCCCAGCAGACGACGGGCGGGGAGACCACGAATGACGCCTCAGCCGAGACGGCAGAAGCGGCCACGACGTCCACTTCGGCTACGACCACCACGACCTCCTCGTCAACCACCACGCCGACGACGACCACCACCACCCGTCCCGAGCCGATCGTACCGATCCGTTTGCCCGATCAGGTGCGCGGCGTGCGCCTGACGGCGGGGGTGGACTTCGCGGCAGGCGAGGACAAGTCTCCGCTGGCGGTACAGCAGGAGATCACCGCCTTTTTCGATCAACTGTTGGCGTGGAATTTCAATACCGTTCTGCTGCCGATCACCGAGGACGGCGTCGCGTATTATCCGTCCAAGGTGCTGCCTGCCGCCGATTTTACGGTGGACGGCTTCGACGTGGTGCGCTATATCGCGGATACCGCGAAAAACTACGGCTTTACCCTGCTGGCGGTGCTGGACGTCGGCGTGACCTCCGGTGCGCTGGATCCGTTATCGGTCGGCGGCGAGGACAAGCTCGCCGCGCTGGCGCGCGAGGCGGCAGGCTACCGCTTTGACGGCGTGCTGTTGACCGACTACGGCTACGCCTACCGCGCCGAGCCGCACACCGAAGAATTCGAAGCGCAAAACCGCTACGATACCTACGAACAATTTGCCGAAGCGGCGGTGACCCGTGCGACCGAGCGGATGGTTGGGATCCTGCGTGATCACTATCCGGCCGGCAAGGTCGGTCTGCTGGCGTCGGCGGTGTGGGCGCACCACGGCGTCAACGAGGAGGGCAGCCGCACCTCCGACAGCTATGAGGACCTCACCGACGGTCACGCCGACACCCGTGCTTGGGTGAAAGCAGGACTGTTTGATCTGGTGATGGTGAAGAATTACTATTCCCTTGAGCATACGATGGTGCCGTTTGATGAGGTGCTGTCCTGGTGGGATGCGGTGTGTGCCGAGGCGTCGGTGCCGCTGTACGTCGAGCAGGGCGCGCACCAGATCGGCGCCGGAGACAACATCGGCTGGGAATCCCCCGATCAGCTGTCGCTGCAATGGCTGAAATGCGCCGAGAGCCAAACCTGGAAGGGCAGCGTCTTTTCCTCTTACGCGGCGTTGCTTGCGGACGAAGGGGACGCCATCCGCGTCTTGTTGGAGGTCATCAAAGGCGATGCCGAGGTGGAGTACATCTCCAACAAGCTGGTGGTGTCCGAGCCGAGCTCCTCGACGCTGACGGTCAACGAATCGGCGTTCACCCTCCGCGGAAGCTCCGATCCCAACTTCCCGTTGCTGTTTAACGGTGAGCAGCTGGAAACCACCTCCGGCTACGGCTTGTTTGCAATTGAGGTCACCCTGAAGCCGGGCGCCAATACCTTCGTTTTCGAGCACAAGGGCGTAACCAAAACCTACACCGTTCACTACGAGGTGGAGGTGCTGACCGCCGTTTCGCCTCACCAACCGCTGAAGCTGAAGGGCGGCACCCGTCTGACGCTGACGGCGACCGCCCGAAAGGATTCCGCCGTCTATGCGATGGTGGGCGGCACACGGGTGGATATGCAGGAACAGCCGCTGCTGGACGACGAGGGCAAAGAGATCGAGGGCGATTTCGCCTCCTTCGTCGGCTCGTATACCATGCCGCTCGGCAAGGATTATGAGGAACAGCCGCTCGGCGCGTTTACGGTGTACGCCGAATGGAACGGTCACGCCGAGCAGATGAGCGGCGGCTCGCTGACGGTGGAATCGCAGACCACGACCACCACGACAACCACAACCACCACCACGACCACTACGTCAACCGGATCGACCACCAACACCACCTCCTCGAGCGGCGGCGGTCCGTCGCAGGCGACCGAGGTGCGCGACCCGTCTTTGGGCGGTGAAGTGCTGGCCACCGGTCAGGTGGTGTATATTGCCGCCGATTACGCCGAAACCTTCACGGGGGATACCACCGACGATATCTCCCGCCCGATCCACTCGTATTTACCGCAATATACCACCGATATCGTTGAGGGTGAAGCGGTGTACGCCGGCTCTTACGTTTGCTATTACTACGTGCTCGGCTGCGGCAAACGCGTGTACCAGGAAAAAGCGGTCGTGTATGCCGAGGAAACCACCCTCACCGCTAACACGATGGCGGATCCCGTCTGGAACGTGGGGGACAGCTACACCGAGCTGAGCATCGGCACCACCTGGAACATTCCGTACAATCTGAAGCTCGGCGGACAAACCTACCCGTATCTGTCCCAGCCCAGCTACCAGCTGACCGATTTTACCGCCACCTACGTGGATATCGCGTTTAGCTACACCCCGAAAGCGCCGGCCACCCCCGACGTGTCGGGCAGTCCGCTGTTCTCCCGCGCCGAGTGGTTGAGCAACGGCACCACCCAGACGTTGCGCCTGACCCTGAAAAACAAGGGGGCATTTTTTGGTTATCAAGTGCATTGGATGGCGGACGGCAGCATTCGCTTCCGCTTCCGCCACGATGCGGATATCTCCGGCAACACGGCGGAAAAGCCGCTGGCCGGCGTCACCGTGCTGATCGACCCGGGTCACGGCTTTGACGACGGCGGCGCGGTCGGCTACATCGGTGAAACGATGGTTAAGGAAAGCAAACTCAATATGGACTACGGCACGGAGCTGCAGGGCATCCTGGCGTCGCTCGGCGCGACGGTGGTGATGAGCCGCCAGAGCGAGGACGAATGCTCGGTTGCCCGAGAGGTGAAAGCGCTCACCCGTGCCGTCCAGCCCGACATCTTCATCAGCATCCATATGGACAGCGCCTCCGCCTCCGCCTACGGTCCGACCGTGTTCTATTTCTACGAGCAATCCTATGACCTGGCGTGGTCGGTGTTCAACTCCATCTTCCCTGTCTATAAAACCGAATCGGGACGGGAGGATCCGATCAAGCGCGGCGCCAAGTGGCAGCAATTTATGGTCAACCGTGTCCACGATTGCCCGTCGGTGCTGATCGAGAGCGCGTTTTTGTCCAATCCGACCGACTTGGAATTGCTGGTCGATGCGGAATACCGCGCCAAGTTCTGTCGGGCGATTGCCGACGGCGTGGTCGATTATTTCTCATAAGTCGATTATTTCTCATAAGAAGGGTTTTCTATGCGTTCCAAACAAGGCTTTGCCAATTTCTGCCTGCTGCTGGCGGCGTTTCTGTGGGGTAGTACCTTTATTGCTCAGGCGGAAAGCACCGTCGGCACCTTCACCTACCTTGCCTGCCGCTCGGTCATCGGCGCGCTGTTTTTGCTCCCCGTCATCCTGTTGATGGACGGAAGGCGTAAAAAGAGGGGTACGTTTTCGAAAATGACCTCCGCTGAAAAACGCGTGTTTTTGTCGGCAGGCATCGTCTGCGGCATCGTGCTGTTGACCGCCTCGTTTCTGCAGCAATTCGGCATCGACCGCGGCACGGCGCCCGGTAAGGCAGGGTTTATCACCGCGATGTACATTTTGCTGGTGCCGATCCTCGGCCTGTTTTTGAAAAAACGGGTCGCCGCCCGTCACTGGGTTTGCGTCGGCTTCGGCATCGTCGGTCTGTTTTTGCTGTGTATGACCGAGGGTTTGACCGAGTTCTCGCTGGCGGCGCTGTTTGGCGCCGAGACCTTATCCGCTCTGTCGGTGCAGACCGCCGACTTGTACGTCATCGCCTGCGCGGTGGTGTATGCGGTGCATATCCTGTTGCTGGACAAATTCGTTCCGCACATCGATCCCGTGAAGCTGTCCTGTCTGCAATTTGCGGTGCTGGCGGTGGTGGCGACGGTGCTGGCGCTGCTGTTTGAACAGCCGACTTGGGACGGCATCTGGCAGTCCCGTCTGCCGATCGCATACGCCGGCGTGCTTTCCAGCGGCGTGGCGTACACGCTGCAGGCGGTGGCGCAACGGGATGCGGATGCGAGCGTCGCCTCCATGCTGATGAGCATGGAATCGCCGTTTGCGGTGCTTTCTGCGATCGTGTTTTACGGCATCACCACCGGCGTTCCGCAGTTGCCGACGCCATACGAATGGGTGGGCATCGCGCTGATGTTTGCCGCTATTCTCATTTCCCAATACGAACCGAAAAAGAAGACCTCACAAGCGTGAGGTCTTCTTTCTTTTATTGTGATCTATATTATGACACGATGCATTATTTCTGCAAATTCGGGTTGTTTGTTCTGTCAAGGAGGAAATCGATACTCACACCATAGAAATCTGCTAATTTTATTAAAATATCAGCCGTTAATGAAATAACGCCTGTTTCGTATTGTGAGTATGTGTTTTGCGAAACATTCAGATAGTTTGCAATTTCCCTTTGTCGAATGTCTTTATCTTCTCGAAT
>JAFOFS010000013.1 GCA_017387165.1 Clostridia bacterium | reverse complement strand
GACCACGATGGACACGCCCGCATCTTTCGCGTGGTTGATCGCTTCGATCGTCTGCGGCATAATGCCGTCGTCGGCGGCGACAACCAGGATGGCGATATCGGTCGCTTGTGCACCGCGGGCGCGCATCGCCGTAAAGGCGGCGTGACCCGGGGTGTCGAGGAAGGTGATGTTCTGATCGCCCACCGCCACGCGGTACGCGCCGATGCTCTGGGTAATACCGCCGGCTTCGGTGGAGGTAACGCTGGTCTTGCGGATGGCGTCGAGGATGGAGGTCTTACCGTGGTCAACGTGACCCATAACGCAGACGACCGGGTCGCGCGGCAGCAGGTTCTCCTCGACGTCTTCGCTGTCGTCGATGATGCGCTCTTCGATGGTGACCACCACTTCGCGCTCCACCTTGACGTGGAATTCTTCTGCAATGAGGTAGGCAGTATCGAAGTCAATCTCCTCGTTGATGCCGGCCATAATGCCGTTCATCATCAGCTTCTTGATGACTTCGCCGGCCGTGACCTTCATACGGGAGGCCAGTTCGCCCACCGTGATGTTTTCACCGATCTCGATGGACAGGTGCTTTTTCTGACGCTCCAGCTCAATGCGCTTCATACGCTCCGCCTCGGTCTCGCGCTTATGCTGCGGACGGCGGTACTGCTGGGAACGCTGGTTGATCTTCTGCTTGCGCTGGGCATTTTCGTTGCCGCGGCGCACCTGCGAGCTGCTCTGCGCCATATTGTCGAACTTCTCGTCGTACTTGTTGACGTTGAGCTGCTGCGGCGTACGGGTATCGATGGTGCGTCGCTCCTTCACCTTGGACGGAGCGGGCTGTTCGCTCTTCTCCTTCTTCGGCTTGGCGTCGCCCTGCTTCATACCGGCCATCGCCACCGGCGCCGGCTTTTCCTCTTTCTTTTCGGCCGGTTTGGCTTCCTCGACCGGTTTTGCCGGCTTCTCCGGCTCCGCCTTCTTGACGGCGGCAGTGGCAAAATAGGCGTCGAAACTCTCCACCTGATTTTGCGCGGTGATCAAGTTAAAAACGAGATCCAATTCCTCGTCGGTCAGGGTGGTGTTTGCCTTTTTGGCCGGCTGCACCACCTCGCCCAACAGGGTAATGATCACCTTATTGGATACGTCAAAATCCTTTGCAATATCGGAAACGTGATTCTTCAGTGCCATAGATTCAATCCTCCTTCTCTTCGGGACAGTGAACGGCGAGGGCCTTAGCAAACCCTTCGTCGGTGACAGCGACAATGCCCGTTTGTCGGCTCAGCCCGAGGGCGTGAGCAAGCTCCGCTTTGTTCAGCGGACTCCGTCGGATGGTAATCGGATGGTCTTTGGTGGCGAAACGCCATTCCTTTTCGCTCTTGGGGGAGAGATCGGCGGCCAGCAGGACGAGAAACGCTTTTTGTTTCCGTACCTGTCCGACCGTTTCGTCAAACCCGACTTGAACCTTACCGGCGCGTTTTGCCATACCCAACAGACCGGCAAAGCGTTCATTCATCGGCGTTTAACTCCTCCTCCAGCCGCTCGTAAACGTTTGCGGGGACCTCGCAGGAAAACGCACGCTCCAGGCGATGCGCCTTGTGCGCCTGACGCAGGCAGGCGGCATCACGGCAGAGATACGCGCCGCGACCCGCGGCTTTCCCGATGAGGTCGAGTGAAATCTCGCCCTCGGGACTGCGTACCACACGCACCAATTCTTTTTTCGGCTTCATCTCACCGCAACCGGTGCATTTGCGAAGCGGTACCCGTTTGGTTTGCATAACGACGGACCTCCGTGTAACGTTTGATTATTCT
>JAFOFS010000155.1 GCA_017387165.1 Clostridia bacterium | reverse complement strand
TGTCCGAGCCGGCGATCAAGCCAACCTCCAGCAGCGCCGCACCGACTGTGGTCTTATCGGTATGAACGGTGTAGGTCTTGGAGGTTTTGTCAAGTTTTGTCACCACAAAACTGAAGGTGGTTTTGCCCGTTCCCCGTTCGTTTTCATTGCTCGTTTGGGAAGCGGTCGTCGTGGTCGTGGTGGAAGCACCATCGCCCTTTTGTTGATCGGTCGTACAACCCGCAAACAGCGCCATAGCCGCAATCAGCACCAACGCGAGGAAGAAAACCGACGTTTTTTTGAACACTTGCATTTTCATCGTATTCTTTCTCCTTTATTCTGTTTTCCTTTCGGATCGGCCCTCGCGATCGCAGATGAAAGGTGTTGCCGTGCCACGTATTTCGGCTCTGCGCGGCGGTTGTTCCGATCTTCTCGGGGAAGCCCCAATGATCGTGTCCCCCGCTTGCGGCAGCGAGGTAAGGAATTCCGCACAATATGCGCATCACGGCGACGGGCTCGCACAGGAATCGCACCTGTTTCCGTGTAACACAGCAACCTCATTATACCACATAATCCGCAGAATGTAACAAAAAAACTCCGCTTGGCAAAGCCAAACGGAGTTTTTGTTCGTTTCAATTAGTCCGCAACGTACGGCAGCAGAGCGATCTGACGGGCGCGCTTGATCGCGACGGTCAGTTCACGCTGGTGACGGGCGCAAGCACCGGTCACACGACGGGGCAGGATCTTGGCACGCTCAGACAGGAAACGGCGCAGACGGGCGACATCCTTGTAATCGATGTACTCGACCTTGTCAGCGCAGAAAGCGCACACCTTGCGACGACCCTTGCGGGGACCGCCACGCATCGGGCGCTCGGCTCTTTCAGCATGTTCAGCCATGGTATAGGCCTCCTTTTCTCAAGTTAAAAAGTGGGATACTCAGAACGGCAGCTGATCGTCGCCGGTGATCTCTTCGAAATCGTCCGGAGCCGCGGTCGAAAACGCGGTGGCCGGCTCGGCATACGGGCTGATCTGAGAATCGTTCTGGCGCGGGGCATAACCGCCGGTCGCGGACTTGGACTCGCAAAACTCTGCGTTGTCCACCACGACCTCGTACGCCGTGCGCTTGTTGCCGTCACGGTCGGTGTACTGGCGAGCCTGCAGAGAACCCTGCAGCGCAATACGCTGACCCTTGTGGAAATAACGGCAGATGAATTCGGCCGTCTGACGCCAGGCGACACAGTTGATAAAATCAGCCTGTCTTTCCTGACCCTGCGGCACGAAGCGGCGATCAACCGCCACGGAGAAGCTGGTCACCGCCGTTTGATTGGCAGTGCGGCGCAGCTCCGGATCGCCGGTAAGGCGACCCATCAAACAAACAATGTTCATGCTTCGTTCTCCTCTCAAGCTTCTTCCTTGCGGATGACCATATCGCGCAGCACACCATCGGTGATACCGGCAACACGGGACAGCTCAGCGGGGAACTCCGGCGCGCTCACGAAATTGTAGAGAACGTAGTAGCCTTCTTCTTCTTTGTTGATCGGATAGGCCAAACGGCGCTTACCCCAATCATCAACTTCGCCGGCTTCCGCGTTCGCAGCAATCAGAGAAGCGAACTTCTCCTTCAGAGCTTCGACGGCCTCTTCGCCCTCCTTCACCGAGTAGATGAGGACGGCCTCGTAGGAACCTTTAACTGTGGGCATATCGTTGCACCTCCTTATGGACTGATGGCCCTGCCTCAGGCAGAGCAAGGATTTTTGGCTAAAAAGCCATTGGTTATTATAACAGTTGACATCCGCAAAGTCAAGCATTTTTTTATTTTTTATTTTTACTCTTTACAAATCATCGTTTTTTGGGTATAATCATCGGTGGAAATCTGACAAAGGAGAAGGTTCAATGTTACAATTTGAAGAACTTCGCTTAAGACTGGCCGGCATGGAAGACGGCTTGAACGACCTTGCCAACGCGCTGGGATTGGCGCAGATGGAGCGTGAGGTTGAAGAATTGGAACAGCGCGCCATGGCGCCCAATTTCTGGGACAATATGGAGGCGGCGCAGAAGGTGACGCACCGCGTCAATCTTTTGCACATTAAGATCGACAACTACGCCAAGCTCAAGGCGCTGTTTGCGGATACGATGGCGCTCATCGAACTGGCGGATGAGATGGAAGATCTCTCCATGCTGGAGGAGTGCGAAGCCGGTGTGACCGAGGTGGAAGAAACCATCGAAAAGGAGCGTCTTGCCTCGCTGCTGACCGGTCCGTACGATCAGAAAAACGCCATTCTCACCTTCCACGCCGGTGCCGGCGGTACCGAGGCGCAAGACTGGGCCTCGATGCTGTACCGTATGTACACCCGTTGGGCGGAGAGCCACGGTATGACCTACGACATCCTCGATTATCAGGACGGTGACGAAGCCGGTATCAAGAGCGCTTCCATCGTCATCAAGGGCGACAACGCGTACGGTTATATGAAGTCGGAAGCCGGTATTCACCGTCTGGTGCGTGTTTCCCCCTTCGACGCTTCCGGTCGTCGCCACACCTCCTTCTCCGCGGTGGAAGTGATTCCCGAGCTGGACGAGGACGTCAACGTCGAGATCCGTCCCGAGGACATCAAAATGGAAGTGTTCCGTTCGTCCGGTGCCGGCGGTCAGCACGTCAACAAAACCTCCTCTGCCGTTCGTTTGATCCACATTCCGACCGGTATCGTGGTGTCCTGCCAGACCGAGCGCAGCCAGTTCCAGAACCGTGACTACTGTATGCGTATGCTGACTGCCAAGCTCATTGAGATCAAAGAACGCGAGCATCTGGCACGTATTGAGGACATCAAGGGCAACCAGGCGCAGATCGCTTGGGGCAGCCAGATCCGTTCGTACGTCTTTATGCCGTATACGATGGTCAAGGATCACCGCACCTCATTCGAAACGGGCAACGTCAACGCCGTGATGGACGGCGCTTTGGACGGATTTATCAACGCTTATCTGAAAGCAAAGGCCAACAACTCGTTGGGCGCTGCCGTCAGCGCCGCCGATTAACGGAGAGTACACCATGTATCAGAACGTTCTGCTGGATCTCGACGATACTCTGTTTGATTTCAAGGCATCGGAGGAGATCGCTCTGTCCGCATCGTTACGCGAGTTCGGCATTGAGCCGACCGAGGCGGTGCGCAGACGCTACAGCGAGATCAACATCAGCCTGTGGAAGCGGCTGGAGGAAAAGACCATCACCCGTAAGGTGCTGCTGTACCACCGCTTTGAGCTGCTGTTTGCGGAGATGGGAATCGCCGTTGATGCAAAAGCGGTGCAAAAAAGCTACGAATACAACCTCAGTCTGGGACACATCTTCCTCCCGCATGCCGAGGAATTGCTGAAAGCCCTATCCCCCACGCACAACCTGTATATGGTGACCAACGGCACCGCCTTGGTGCAGGAGGGTCGGATCAAAAGTTCCGGCATCGCGCCGTACTTCAAGGGCATCTTTATCTCACAAAAAGTGGGGTTTGACAAGCCCGATCCGCGGTATTTTGCGGCCTGCTTCGAACAGATGAAAGAGGTCAGCCGCGAAACGACCATCATCGTCGGTGACAGCCTGACCTCCGACATTCGCGGCGGAGAAAACGCCGGTATCGCCACCTGCTGGTACAACCCGAAGGGACTCCCCCGTCCCGACGGTTTCCGCATCGATCATGAGATTCATTCACTGGACGAATTGGTTGACATCGTTAAATAAAAGAAATCGTCGGTTTGGCTTTACAAACCGACGATTTTTGTTTATAATGAAAGCGAAGTTTGTCGAAAGGAGGGCGCGTATGACCGAATTACCGATGCCTGAAACGGTTGAACGGCCGCTTCACGTCCGACGGAAAGCTACGCCGCGGTGGGTCGGTTATCTGCTCATCGGTCTGGTCGGATTGGTGATCGGCGCGGCGCTGCTGTGGGCGATTTCCCTGCTGGCCGGCATCCAATGGAAGCCGAAAAAGGTCGTAGTAGTGCAGCTGGAAAGTGCCTTTACGCAGGCGCCTCTTTCGGATTTGGAAAACGGTACGGTAACGCTTATCGAGGACAGCGATCTCGGCACGCTGCGTCTGCAGCAGGACGGGCGGCTGGGACGAAATCCGCTGGGCGGTGTCACACCGCCCGAAGACGGCAGTTTGTTTGCACCGACGGTAGAGGGTTACCGCGTGTTGCAGGGCATTGACGTATCCGAGTGGCAAGGTGAGATCGATTGGTATGTGGTTGCCGAAGACGGCGTTGATTTCGCCATTCTTCGGTGCGGATATCGCGGAGCGGACAACGGCGACTTGTACGTCGATCCTACGTTTTACGATAACTACCGCGGCGCCAAAAAGGCCGGTCTGGCGGTCGGTGTGTATTTCTACTCGCAGGCGCTCGGTCGGGACGAGGGAATCGAGGAAGCGGAATTCGTGCTGGGGCTGCTCGACGGGATGGAATTGGATCTGCCTGTGTTCTTCGATTGGGAATGGTACGGCGAGGGATCTC
>JAFOFS010000154.1 GCA_017387165.1 Clostridia bacterium | reverse complement strand
GAGCGCCAACAATAGTTTTGAAAAGAATGAGATGTATATTAAGAACCTGTCTGTGACCCGCGACAGTGTACAGAAAATCGTCTCTGCCGAGGGCTGGCAGGAAGATCTGTCCTCTACCGTGTACAACCTGGTGGATGCGGACGATGCTGCGGCGACCTTCGCCAACGAGCTGGCGTTTACCTCTAAGAACAACCCTGTGGTTGGCGTGGCGCTCAACGGCGACGCGCTGATGCCCGGTGTGGATTACACCATTGCCAACAACAAGGTGAAACTGGCTGCTGCCGTCCAGACGAAAGCGGCGAAGAAGGATGCGGTCCTGGCGGTTCGCGCTGCCAACGGCAACGACTACACCTTCACCGTTGCTGATTTGACGAGCGGCGATCTGTGGGCGCTGTCTGCCAAGGAAAAGGGCGGAGACGAGCTTATCACCGCTTTCGATCCTGCGACCAAGACCTACACCGTTAAGTCTGATGTGAACGCCATTGTGGTGGACGCTACCACGCAGATGGGCGATGAAACGGTGAAGATCAACGGCCAGGAATATGAGAACAATATTGCTAATATTTCGTTGGTGGATGGTGCGAACACCGTTAAGATTGAGGTTTTCAAGGGTACGCAGTTGGTCAACACCTACACGCTGACCGTAAACTACACGGCTCCGACGACCACCACTACGACTACGACCACTACGACTACGACCACGACCACCAGCACGACCGATACTGCGACGGATACGGATACTAAGGCGCCCGAGAGCGATGCCGATAAGGAGACGACCTCTCCTAACACCGGCGTTGGGTATCCGATCGCGGCGATCGCGGTTATGGCGCTGTCCTGCGGCGTTGCTGCAGCGACAACTAAATCCCGCGAGAAGTAAAAACTCAAAGCATTAAATCCATGTGAGCAAACAGCGCTCGGTTTACGCCGAGCGCTGTTTTTCTGTTCAAATTTACATAGAGATTCCATAAAAATTCCATACTTTTTTTGTTGAATTTTTGCTATATTTTTGTTGATGAGTAATAATTTTTTCTGAAGTATTAACAAGGAGTGTGGAGAATGTCCGCAAATAGTGTTTTTCGTCGGGGAATGGCATATGCACTTTGTGCTTGCGTATTGGTCGGAGCAGGGAGCGTTTCGGCTGTTTCTGCACGTGCTGAAACCGTCTCGGAGACGACTGACGGGTATACGGAACCGTACGTTTCGTCCGGGTCGTATGATGAATATCTGGCCGCACAGCCGACTGAAATTTTCCCGACTGAGACCGTGCATACCGACGTTACACAATTCAAATCGGATTATCAGCCGCAGATAAAGGCGCACGAAGGCGTTTCTGCGGTGGTTTTCACTAAGGAAGACGGCTATGTAGAGTGGACGTTTGAGGTTAAGACGCAGGGATATTATCACATCGCGTTAGACTATTACCCCATTGCCGGCAAGACTTCTCGCATTGAACGGGAATTGCACATAGACGGCGCTCGCCCGTTTTCGACTGCCGCCAGCGTGGAGTTCACGCGCGTTTGGGCAAATAATACCAACGAATTTCAAAAAGACAATAACGGCAACGATGTTGCGCCCACGCAGATCGAGAAGCCTCGTTGGATCAAGGGTTGGCTGTTGCGCGACCTCAGCGGATATTATACGGATGCCTACCGCTTCTGGTTCTCGCAAGGGACACACACGGTGCGTTTGACCTCTGTGAGTGAACCGATGGCCATCGGTGCTGTTTATCTGCAGCCGGTAACCGCATATCCTACCTATGCGGAAAAGTTAGCGGAGTATGAAGAAGCCGGATATCAGCCGGTGGAGTTGTCCGAGCCGATTTACATACAGGCGGAGTATGGCGTTGCGAAGTCGGACCAAGTGTTGATTCCTACCTCGGACCGCTCGTCTCCCAGTACGGAGCCGTATCACGTGTCGAAGCAATTGCTGAATACGGTTGGCGGCGGTAATCGTTGGAGCAACTCCGGGCAATGGATAGAATGGCTCATAACGGTTCCGCAAAGCGGTCTGTATAAAGTGAATCTGAAGGCAAAACAAGACGTAGCTCGCGGAATTGTGGCAACCCGTGTGTTGTACGTTAACGGCGAGATCCCGTTTGAAGAAGCGCGAAAGATCGAGGTGCGTTTTGACTCTGAGTGGCAGAACGTGACACTTCGTGTAAACGGCGAAGAAGCGTACGTCTGCCTCAAAGAAGGAGAAAACACGCTTCGGCTGGAGTCCTCGTTGGGACAATCCTCGGAATATGTGCGCAAGGCAAAGGAACTGATAACGGAATTAAACACCGACTATCGTAAGATCATGATGATAACGGGTACAACCCCTGATGAAAATCGTGATTATCGACTGGCCAAGCAAATCCCTGAGGTGATTGAGTCGCTTGGTGCGGCGGCAAACACGCTGCGAGAGATTGCTGCAGATATGGAAGCGTACAGCGGCGGGCGAAATTCCTATATCGCACAGCTGGAGACCTTTGCCTATCAGCTGGATAAAATGTATAACCGTCCCGACCAGATCCAGCGGCGCCTGTCGGATTTCAAGTCCAATATTTCCTCGCTGGGCACCTGGCTGGTGAATATGCAATCCACTCCTCTGGAATTGGACACCATTGCCGTGTACAGCAATCGCGATACGCTCAAGAAGGCAGAGAGCAGTTTTTGGGCGAAAATCAAGCATGAGTTCGGTGCGTTGGTGATGTCCTTCGTCGAAGACTACAACACCATCGGCGGCGGCGATTTCTGCGAAACCGAAATCGAGGTATGGATCGGAAGCGGCCGCGATCAAGCAAATGTACTCAAAACGCTTGTCGACGCCTCCTTTGTGCCGGAGCACAATATCGGCGTAAAACTGAAACTGGTGCAGGGCGCGCTTCTCTCGGCGACGGTTGCCGGCATCGGACCTGACGTGGCGTTGGAACTCGGTTCCGGCGACCCCGTTAACTATGCGACCCGTAACGCCGTTACGGATCTAATGCAGTTTGACGATTGCGAAGAGGTGCTGACCCGCTTTTCTGAAAGCGCGGTGCTGCCGTTCCGCTATAACGGCGGTGTGTATGCATTGCCCGAG
>JAFOFS010000153.1 GCA_017387165.1 Clostridia bacterium | reverse complement strand
ATGTCCCGTGTGCGGACATCACCACCATCATCACGATCACGATGAGGAATGTGACTGCCATGAGCATCATCACCACCATCACCACGATCACGATGAGGAGTGCGATTGCCATGAGCATCATCACCATCATCATCACGATGAGGAATGCGAGTGCGGCTGCCACCACGACCACGAGCACCATCACCATCACCACCACGCCG
Organism: Clostridia bacterium; assembly: GCA_017387165.1. Classification (GTDB taxonomy): domain Bacteria; phylum Bacillota; class Clostridia; order Oscillospirales; family Acutalibacteraceae; genus RGIG426. The sequence goes on along the minus strand of JAFOFS010000153.1, from coordinate 3,521 downwards.
ACGAGGTGTTTGCCAGCTGGGGTCGCGAAACGGCGAAGCCCACCACCGCCGAGCGACTGCGCGCGGCGCTGACCGCGCTGGACAGCGGTGCGTACGGCACCGTTCTGCGCGCCAAAGGCGTGTTGCCGTCGGAGGACGGCGGTTGGCTGCATTTCGACTACGTTCCGTTTGAGCAGGATATCCGCGTCGGCACCGCCGACTACACCGGTCGCCTGTGCGTGATCGGCGCTGCGCTAGACGAGCATAAGCTCGCGCACCTGTTCGACGTAGAATAAGGGGGTACATTATGGCTAAAGAACCGATTCCCGTATATCTCTTTACGGGGTTTCTGGACGGCGGTAAGACCACCTTTTTGCAAAACGTCCTGCTGGACACCCGTTTCCAGAGCGGCGAACGCACCCTCATTCTGCAGTGCGAGGAGGGTGAGTGTGAGCTGGACACCGCCAAGGTCAAGGGGAAATTGACCGTCGTGTCGGTGGAGTCCTTGGACGAGCTGACCCCGGCGTTTTTGTCCGAACAGCTGAAAAAGGCGCGTGCCGAGCGGGTGTGCGTCGAGTACAACGGTATGTGGATGATCGGGGATCTCATTGCCCGTATGCCGGAGGATTGGCAGATCTATCAGGTGATGATGAACGTGGACGCCACCACCTTCCCCGTCTACCTGAACAATATGCGGACGCAGATGAACGACAAGCTGGCGGTGACCGAAATGGTCGGCTTCAACCGCTGTCCGCCGGATATCGACAAACAGTTTTTCCACGACGCGGTGCGTGCGGTCAACCGCCGCTGCGACATCTTGTTTGAATACGAGGGCGGCGAGATCGAATACGATGATCTCCCCAATCTTTTGCCGTACGATATGGAGGCGGAGGTTGTCCGCGTGGCGGATGAGGACTTCGGCATCCTGTATCTGGACGCGATGGATCATCCCGAGCATTACGACGGCAAAACGATGGAACTGCTGGTGCAGGCGGCGGTTTCCAAAAAACTGCCCCCGAATACCTTTATCGGCGGTCGGTTTTGTATGACCTGCTGTGCCGACGACGCCACCTATATCGGCTTCCCGTGCGAGTATCCGATTTTGGAGGCGATTCCGCATCGCGGCTTCCTGCGGATCACCGCCAAGGCGCGGAGCGAGCGCCACTTCGTGTATCAGGACGGCAACCCCGGTCTGGTGCTGGCGGTGCAATCGGTGGAGATGGTGCCGGAGCCTGCCGATCCGTTCGTCTATTACCGATAAAAAAAGAGCCTCCCGTCGGGAGGCTCTTTTTGTTTATTCGGTGGCTTGCTTTTTACCGAAGATCGCCTTGAATGCGAAGTACAGACCATACACCGCCATACAGACCGCAAAGACGCTGACCACCACGACCGGCGGCATTATCTTGTCGGGAATGAAGGCAAACATACTTTCCCGCAGGAAAAACCAGTTGTGCTCGTACAGCAGGTTGCCGATGCTTGCCCACAGCAGGATAAACAGAATGCCGAACAGCTCTTTCCAGCAATGGCGGAGCTTCGGTACCACGGCGCCGGTGGCGAGATTCAACACGCCCCATGCAAACAACAGACCGTGGAACATAAAGGTCTGGAAGGTGAGATAGCAAAACGGTGGCTGACCGCCGAGCGCCGAGCCGGGATAGCACATCCACATCAGCGACGCGGTGATGCCGAGCATCACGACGGGGGTGCGGATGGGACGGAATTTCGGAGAAAACTGCACGAACGACGCCATCACGCCCATCAGGGTGCAGATGTGGAACGGCAACTTATCGGTGCTGATACCGTTGTAGCTGTCCGAAAGCGGCATCAAAAAGAAATCCGCCACGTACAACCCGAGCGTCAGTGCAGCAAGAATCCGACACACCTTTTCTTTAGCGGCATCCGATTTGCTGCGAAACAGCAGCGATAACAACAACGTACCCCCGAAAACGATAAACAAGTACAGAAAATGCCACTGATCAAACAGATGGATTTCTTGCTCGGAATGGTTCTCGCTCAACAAGCGCAAGACCAGATCTCTCATCGAAAATTCCCCCTCGAAATTTGTCGATTTTGTTTTCAAAAGAGAAACGAAGTGCCGGGCACTCCGTTTGCTCTCGTTTTATTTTTGCAGTTCCTTCATCACCGGCCACGCCAGATCGGCGAAGAAACGATGCTCACCCGGTCCGGTCACCAAACGGCAACGGTCGGGAGCGCCGGCGGCGGCATACAGTCGCTCGATCTCGGCATACACGCGACGGACGCCGCTGTCGGGAAAGATGGGGTCGTTTTTGCCGTTGACCACGACCAGACCGCGCGGCGCAACCAGACCGCCGAGTTCGCCCATATCGAATGCGGTGGCCACGTTCGGCAGATAGTTGCAGGCGCAATGCCAGAGATCCACGATGGACTCCTTGTAGCCGCATACCGAGCAGGAGGGCATCGCATAGCGAATGCGTTTTTCGATACAAGCGGAATAATAGGTGGCGGTACCGCCGCCCGAATTGCCCATCAGCGTGAGGTTTTCCAAATCCACAAAGTCGGCCATGTGCTTTTCGATGACGTCCACCAGACGCATCACGTCCCACACGCGCTCACCGATGGCGGAGCGGCCAAGCATGAGGGAGGCCAGCGCCTCGCCCATCATAATGCAGGACGGCTCCATATCCTCGCGACCGCCGCAGCGACCCATATAGCGCTGCTCAATGCAAATGCCGACGTAGCCTTCCTTAACCGCACGGACGGCGAAATCGCGGTCCACGGCTTGTACCGTGGCTTTTTGCTCGTCGGTCAGATTCAGCAACACGGCGTTGTGCATACCGGTGGAATGCCCCTGCAGGCAGATGCAACCGGTGCGCTTGCCGACCATATCGTGCGGAAGCAGGACCCAACCGGGCACGAAATAGCCCGGCTCACTCTGAAAATAAAATTCTTTGGCAATACCGTTTTCGGTTTCGACCACTTCACCCCATTCGAAAGCGTCGTCTTCGGCGGGGATCATATGGTCCAGTCCGAGAATATCCCACAATTTCTCGTACGCGCGCTGCTGCCATTTTTCAAAAGGCTCGACGCCGTCCCAGTGCATCGTGGGCTCCGCAACGGGAAACAATCCGTTGATATACGTTTTGGAAAGAATGTTTTTCATGGGATATACCTTCCTTTCAAGGTTTGCTGTTCTTAATTATAGTCTTCATAATCCAAATGTCAAGCCACCAAAACGCCGAGAAAAACGAACAGAAAGCACAAAAAGTAATTTTTTTGAAAAAACCCCTTGATTTTTGGAAAGAGATTAGGTATAATAACTTGCGTCCTGTAAGGGACCCACCACGAATTCGGAGAAGTATCGAAGTGGTCATAACGAGCACGATTGGAAATCGTGTTGCCGTGATGAGCGGCACGCGGGTTCGAATCCCGCCTTCTCCGCCATGAAAAAAAGTCACTTTTGTCTACCGACAAAGGTGACTTTTTTCAATGATATCCGTTCCTTGCGGAACGGGTGATATATCTTCGATATGATATCCACCTTCGGTGGATGATATATGCCT
>JAFOFS010000152.1 GCA_017387165.1 Clostridia bacterium | reverse complement strand
CCCGTATGATCGCCCGTTATCCGCAGGTGGAGCGGCTGGAAGCGGAAATGGCGGCCTCCACCCGTGAGATCACCGCAGCTGTGCTGGCAGGCGGCGATATTGAAGCGGTGATCGAGGACGTCAAATCCCGCAACCAGGCAGCGCAGGCGAAGCTGGCCGACCTGCTTCGCGAAGCGGGGGAGACCGCGACGAGCTTTGCGCCGCAGTACGCCTGTCCGCAGTGTGGCGATACCGGCTATACCGATCGCGGCGTGTGCGATTGTATGCGCCGCCTGTTGTCCGAAAACGCCGCCAAGCGATTGGGACAATCGTCGGGGATGAAGCTCACCTCGCTGGACGATATGGATCTGAGCTTCTACAAAGAACAGCTGCCGATGAAAAAGTTGCTGGATTTCTGCCGCGACTACGGCGAGCATTTTGACGCCCACGCCGACAGCCTGCTGCTGTTCGGTCCGACCGGCGTCGGCAAGACGCACGTTTCACTGGCGCTGGCAAAGCTGGCTGTCGAGAAAGGTTTTACGGTGGTCTACGGACCGGCGCAACAACTGCTCGGTCGGTTGGAACGGGAACACTTCGGTAAAGCGGACGGCGATACCGCCGCGCTGCTGGCGGAGGCGGAGCTGTTGGTTTTGGATGACCTCGGCACCGAGCTTTCCACCGCCTTTTATCAGACGGCGCTGCTGGATATCATCAACGCCCGTCTGCTGGCGGAACGCCCCACCATCATCAGCACCAATTTGTCGCCGGCCGAATTGCAGAGCCGTTACGGTGTGCAGATCGCGTCCCGTATTCTCGGCACCTATCTGCCGTTGCCGTTTAAAGGCGACGATATCCGTCAACAGAAATTGGAACGCCGCCTGCGCGGTTTGGCATAAGCATTTACGAGCATTTTGACGTCGAGCGAGCGAACGTCCGCCTGGACAAACAGGTGTCGATTACTCGCACAGCTTAAGGAGGTTTCATTATGGAAAATCAAGAAAAGCGTTGTATGGGCTGTATGAATCCGCTGCCGGACGGACGCTCGTCCTGCGGCATTTGCGGTTATCCTGCCAACGGTGAAAACCCGTCCGGCTATCTGCAGGTCGGCACGCCGCTTTCCGATCGCTATATCTGCGGTCGTGCGCTGTCTGTTTCGGGCGATGCGACGCTGTATATCGGCTGGGATCAGATTGCCAAGCAGCCGGTCAGCATTCGCGAATATTTGCCGACCGACCTCTGCCGGCGCACCGAGGACGGTCGCGTGGAGGCGCTGGAAGGCAAGGAAGTGGACTACGAGGCGCTGCGCCAAACCTTCCTGCAGCATGCCCGTCACCTGGCTCGCTGCCGCGACCTGGCGGTGGTGACCCCGATTTACGATATCTTTGAGGAAAACGGCTCGGCGTACACCGTAGGGGAATACGCTCCCGGTACCACCCTCAAAAATTATATGAAGAAAAAGGGCGACCGCCTCTCGTGGATGGACGCCCGCAAGCTGTTCCTGCCGTTCCTGTCGGCGGTGGCTTCCTGCCACGCAGCAGGTCTGTATCACTACGCCATCAACCCCGAAACGGTGGTGATCGGCACTGATGGCCGCCTGCACCTGACCGCTTTTGCGATGCCGCAGGCGCGTATGACCAATTCCAGCATCAAGCCGCAGCTGATGACCGGCTTTGCCGCTCCCGAGCAGTACGCGGAAAGCGGCCGTGTGACGCCGGCGACCGACGTTTACGGTCTCGGCGCGATCCTGTTTTGGATGCTGTCGGGTGTGACACCGCCGGACGGCGCTGCCCGTGATCCCGAAAGCGGCGACCTGTTTCTCCCGGAAGAGGTGGTCAACTCCCTGCCCGAAAACGTCACGGCCGCGCTGGTGCACGCCTTGACCCCCTCGGCGGACGATCGCCTTGCGACGGTGGAAGACCTGCGCGATGCGCTGGGCGGCGTGAGCGGTGAAAAGGCCGCTGCCGCGGTCGTGAAAGACGACAACCATTTGCCGCGTAAGTATCTGGCTTTGTTCGGCGGCATTATTCTGGCGCTGATCGTGGTGATCATCCTGCTGGCGATCAGCAGCTGCAACGGCTCCGGAACGGGAAAAGACCCGTCCGCAAGCACCACCACGACCGAAGCAACCTTGCCCTCCCGTACCACGGCCTCCACCACCGAGCAGCGCGAAGACAGCCAGACGGTGCCGGATCTGATGGGAAAGGACGTCTTCTCGTTTAAGGGTGGCAAGAGCGGCGATTTTGAGATCAAGATCGCTTGGATCGATGCCGCCAGCAATAAAGAAGTCGGCACGATCGTCGAACAGCAGCCGGCAGGCGGCGAGAAGGCTTCGGTCACCGAGCCGATCTACGTCACCATCAGCTACGGCTACGGCAATCTGAAAGTACCGGATCTGACCGGCTGGGATGAGCAGGACGCTCGTGATCTCCTGCACGCTCTCGGTTATCGCGTGAAAGACGTGATGAAGGTGCAGTCCGACTGCGATCTCGGCAAGGTGGACGGCACCAACCCGAAGGCAGGCACCGCCCTGCCGTACGGCAGCGAGATCACCCTCCGCATCAGCGAATCCGAGCATCCGACGGTGGACGGTCTGTACGTTCCCGACGTTCGCGGAATGGATTATATGCAGGCCTACGAATTGCTGACCGATATCGGATTGGTGGTAGACACCGCTTTGGTGCCGGTGGACGATGCGACTCAGGATAACTGTGTGCAGAAGATCGGTCTCCCTGCCGTCGATGACGAGGTCATTCCGGGCGAAACGGTGGTTCGCGTCAATTCCACCGTCGTGTTGTACTACGGACATTATGAGGGATCGACCGACT
>JAFOFS010000151.1 GCA_017387165.1 Clostridia bacterium | reverse complement strand
GTAGACCAGAGCGGTCTTGGCAATAACACCGGACTCCTTCATTTCGTTGTACAGGTCGTTGCCTTCACGGGTACGCTCACCGACACCGGTGAAGACGGACAGACCACCGTGCTGCTTGGCAACGTTGTTGATCAGTTCCATGATGAGAACCGTCTTACCTACGCCTGCACCGCCGAACAGACCGATCTTACCGCCCTTGGCATAGGGGCAGATCAGGTCGACGACCTTAATGCCGGTTTCGAGAATTTCGGTAGAGGTCTGCTGTTCTTCGTAGGAAGGGGCGGGGCGGTGGATGGGCCAGCGTTCGTTGCTTTCGGGCACCTGTGCACCGTCGTCAATGGTGTCGCCCAGCAGATTGAAAACACGGCCCAGGCAGTTTTCGCCGACCGGAACGCTGATGGATGCGCCGGTATCCAAGGCTTCAACGCCGCGCTGGAGACCGTCGGTCGAACTCATGGCGATACAGCGGGCAACGTTATCGCCGATGTGCTGCGCGACCTCGGCCACGATCTTCGATTCGCCGTTTTTGATTTCGATGGCGTTGAGAAGATCGGGGAGCCGATTATCCGCAAAACGAATATCCAGAACCGGGCCCATGATCTGAATCACGGTTCCGATGTTATTGGCCATTAGGCTTCAACTCCTTATCAATCCAGGTCTAAGATCCCGCAACGATTTCGGTGATCTCCTGCGTGATGGCTGCCTGACGGGCCTGATTGTATTTCAGATTCAGTCCGTCGATCATTTCGGTGGCATTCTGCGTGGCGGAATCCATTGCCATGCGGCGGGCCGCATGCTCGGATGTACGGCTTTCGCACAGTGCACCGTAAATCACACCGCCGATATACTCGGGAATAATGGCGTCGAATACTTCCTTGCAGCCGGGTTCATAGAGAATATCCGATGTACCGGATGCTGCATCGTCGCCAACGGAAAGGGGCAGCAGCTTTTTGCATCTGGGAGCCTGCGAAAGTACGGATACGAATTCGGTATAAATGACGCGGATTTCGTCAAACTCGCCCGCTAGATAGGCACGGCACAGGTTCTTCGCCAGCGAAAAACAATTGCCAACCGATACGTCGGAAGCATCAACATAGTAATCGCTGAAAAACTCTGCATTGCGGCTCTTGAAATAGTCGCAGGCTTTTTTGCCGATGGGGAGGATGACGGCATCCTTTCCCTGCATTTCAGCCTGACAGAGCTTGATGATGTTGCTGTTGTAGCCGCCTGCCATGCCGCGGTCGCCCGCGATTACGACAAAGGCTGTCTTTTTGGACTGCGCCGTATCCGGAGCGAGATAGGGAGAGGCGAAATCCTGATTGCTGCATGCGATATCCTGTATCGTGGAATACAGAATTTCAAAATAGGGACGCGATCCCGCAATCTGCATCTGAGCGCGGCGAAGCTTGGAGGAAGCAACCATTTCCATGGCTTTGGTGATCTGCTTGGTGCTTTCAAGGCTTCGTATGCGGGATTTGATTTCTTTCGTGGAAACGCCGGCCATGCTTCAGCGCCTCCTTATTCCGAAACGACAAACTCGGTGAGAAGCTCCTTCAGAGCCTCCTTGAGCTCAGACTCGGTGTCTTTTTCCAGCTTACCGGTGGTACGGATGGCTTCCAGCACGTGGGCGTGACGGCCGTCCATGTGCTCCTGCATACGCTTTTCGAATTCGGGGATCTTAAAAGTGCTCTTTGAGG
>JAFOFS010000150.1 GCA_017387165.1 Clostridia bacterium | reverse complement strand
GTGAACACCACCGACGCCATGACCGCCACCATCGAGGAGATTCCTTATGCCATCCTGCATACCATTGTTGACCGCATCACCCACGAGGTGGAGGGTGTCAACCGCGTGCTGATGGACCTCACGCCGAAGCCCGTCGGCACCATAGAATGGGAATAACACCGTTCATTTGACGATTCGGTTTCTTCCAATAAGGAGAATAGTTATGAAAAAGAATTTGTTTGCGTGGTTATGCGTTTTCTCTTTGATTGCTGCGCTGTGCTTGACCGCCTGTGGTAAGGACGATGCCGCGGATAAATCCACCGATGCCGGTGCGACCGCCAACGGCGCTGTGGACCTTTGGAAGGACGTCGAGGGTGACGAAATTCAAGCCAAGGTTACCATTCCCGGTGGCACGGTAACCATCGTACTGAACCGCAACGGCGATGGCTATATCAGCACACAGCAGGGTGATAATTTAGACGGAAATGATTTCAATCGTCCCGAACTGGATGCCGAGATGGGTATGTATGCTACCATGTACGGCACCTACGAGATCAAGGACGGCGAGTGTGTCGCAACCCTCGCCAGCCAGATTTACTACCGCTTCGTGGCTTGGGGCAAGGATGCGGACGCGTTGCTGGATGCTTGCTTTGAGGCTAATTTTACCGAGAAGGATAAAGAAGCCTATTACGGCAAGGGCGTTATCCGCTCGGAGGAGAAGGGTACGACCGTGCTTTGCTGCAGCTATGAGAACGATACCTATACGGCCAAATCGCTGACGACGTACGATGAGAACAAGGTGAAGATCTCCGAGTCGATCGTGAATGCGGACGGTTCTTACACGAGTACCAACTATCACGCTAACGGAACGGCGGCGGACGTCTGCGATTACGACAAGGACGACAACCTGATCAAAAAGTCGGTTTATACCGAATCCGGCGCGCTGGAGTATGTGGAAACTGCGACCTACGAAGAGGGTAAGTCCGTGACGACCCGTACCGACGCGAACGGGAAAGTGATCCGCACCGAGGAGCGCAAGAGCAAACAACTCGAGAACGGCGGTCATTATGCGGAAAATACCGTTACGGAAAACGGCGTTGTGACCTATCGCAACGTGATTGAAGAAAAAGTCGGCGCGGACGGCGATGCGATCAGCAGCTACAATTCCCTCGAGGAGGTAACCGGGAACCGAGCGGTGCATAACGTCAACTATATCGACCACAAAAACGCCACCAATAATTATACGTTTAGTGAAGAGTATGTGGACGACGTCTTGACTTATTATTTCTGCGCCATCGAGAAGGTTACCGTGATTGAAGGCGCGAGTGGCCGTCAGAACGTCACCTACACCGCCGACACCGGGAAGTACACCCTGAACGTCGAATGTGTGGATGCAAACGGAGGCCTGACTGGGCAAGGTTGGGACTACACGCCTGACGAATACGTTCACGGTGCATGGGAGACCTTTGAATACGTGCCTGGATAATGCAAAAAACCGCGTGCCGATCGGTTCGGTACGCGGTTTTCTTTGTGTATACGATTAGATGCCCTTGTCGGCCTTCCAAGCCTTGACCTTGTCCTTAGCCAGACGCTTGATGTCCTCGGTGGGATAGATGGACTCGGCGCCGCCGTTGACGTAGATAAAGAACTTGCCGTCGGTGGTCTCGTACAGGCTCTCCTCGTAGCCGGCGGGATCGCCGAACTCACCGGAGGTGAACTTGCCGATCAGCTGAGCGGTCTCGGTATCGTACTCCACCTTGCAGATGATCTTCTTCATGGCAGAAAACTCCTTTCGTCGGAATGGATCAAAAGATTTTTCTTTTGTCCTATGCATTGTAGCATATTTTTGAGACGTTTTCAATTGACGGCGTGGTGGATTCGGCTTGCATCTCCGCACACAGTTTTGTGTTTATTGCACAAAGAATGGAGCTGTTTTTGTCGAATTTAACCACTGCCGCTGTTGCTATCGGCGGACGTGTGCGCCGAACGCCGCCTTTTTGACGCAAAATACGCTTAAAATGGCGAAAATGCTTGACAAATTTGTCACAATGGAGGATGATAATATCTATTCCAAACGGCCTGGTCGCAATAAGGCCGTTGAGAGAGGTTGTGAAACGAGTGAAAATCAAAAACATCATCACTGTCGTTGCCATTGTCGCTGTGCTAGGCTTAGCCATCGGCGTGGCCGCCGGCGGCATCGAGGTGGCCGGCACCTTCTGGGCGCTGGTGCCTCCCATCATCGCCATCGGTTTGGCGCTGATTACCAAAGAGGTGTATTCCTCCCTGTTTCTGGGTGTTACCGTGGGTGCCATCTTCGCCTGCGGCGGCAATGCCCTGACCGCGGTGGACCACATCACCAACACCGGCTTTATCGCCGCCATCAGCGGCACCGCCGGTATCTTCCTGTTCTTGGTGGTGCTGGGCATCATCGTGGCTCTGATCAATAAGGCCGGTGCTGCCGCCGCCTTTGGTCGCTGGGCCAAGAAGCACATCAAGTCCCGCGTGGGTGCGCAGCTGG
>JAFOFS010000149.1 GCA_017387165.1 Clostridia bacterium | reverse complement strand
GTGGAGCAGCCGGATGCCGTCGTTGTGGAGCAGGATGAACCCACCGATGACGGTTTGGTCGTGCTGCATCTGCACGTGGCAGAGGGCGATATGGGTCGCGTCATCGGTAAGCAGGGCCGCATTGCGAAGGCCATGCGTACGGTGATGCGTGCGGCTGCTACCCGCAAAGATGTGCGGGTGTCGGTCGAGATCGACTAAAACGAAAGCCGCCACACGGCAACGATGTGGCGGCTTTTTGTTATTGAGGAGTATGCGTGATGGCAGGATACGTTTTATACAACGGCTTTTGGAATCCCGATCGGCTGCCCGATCCCGTTTCGCGGTTGATTGCGGCAGGTGAACGCTGCGGATTCCCGTTGATTGCCCGACCCAACACAGCCTTTGCGGCGGAGATTTCGCGTTCGGGCGGCAGTGGTCTTGGTCGGGAGGATACCGTTCTCTGCTGGGACAAGGACGTCCGCTTGCTGCGGATGCTGGAGGCGGACGGTGTCGCGGTATTCAATACCGCCGAGTCGGTCGCCGTGTGCGACGACAAATCGCTGACTCATATTGCTCTGACAAGAGCGGGTCTACCGACGCCGCAAACCCTGCTGGCGCCGATGACCTACGTTGCTTATACCGAGGCCGGAGAGAACTTTTTGGATGCCGCGGCGGATACGCTCGGCTTTCCGCTGGTGTTTAAGGAGTGCTTCGGCTCGCTCGGCGAACAGGTGTATCTGATCCATAACCGCTCCGAACTGTCCGCCACCGCCGCCCGTATGCAACACCGCCCGTTTATTCTGCAACGCTTCGTTGCGGAATCGGCAGGGGAGGACAAGCGCCTGTACGTTGTGGACGGCTGCGTGGTTGCGGCGATGCGCCGCCGCTCAAATGCCGATTTCCGCGCCAATATCGGCGCCGGCGGCAGTGGTGAAGCGTATCTCCCCACCGCGGAGGAAACACGGCTGGCATTGGCGGCCTGCGAGGCGCTCGGCTTGCTGTTTGCCGGGGTGGATATCCTGGACAGCGCCGACGGCCCGTTGCTGTGCGAGGTGAACGCCAGCGCTCATATGGCGGCGCTGGAAAGCTGCACCGGCGTGAACGTCGCGGAAAGAATCGTTACTGCGGTGAAAAATCGCCGTGGAATGTAACGCAGCCCCCTTGCTTTTTTTATAAGGATACATTATAATGAAACAAGCGTCAACGCCGTTGGCGTTGACGCTTGTGCTTTTTATCAGAGGATGTCCTCCGCTTTGCGGAGAAGATTCAGGAGGGAAGAGGCGAAAAGCGGATACTCTCTCGCCAGATTGTCCGGAAGAATGAGCGGCGCTTTATCCGCTTCCAGACCGACCTCCTCACCGACACGACCGCCGGCAGCAAGCTGACCGGCCTGCGCCAGCAGCTTGGCGCCGCTGCCCTGCACGTCCGCTTGGAATTCGTAGGCAGGGATGGAGAACATCACGTCGGGATTTTTCGGGTTGGCGGCATACAATTGACGGAACGCCGCGTACACCGAAAGCATCAGATACGAGGAAACCGCATTGGTCAGCGCCTTGTTGTCGCACCGCTGCAGCAAATTGAAGATGATGTTCATCGAGTTGAACAGCAGCTTTTTGTTCAGCACCGGCAGGATCGAGCCCTTGACCTTGTTGTCCGACTCAGCCGATTCCGCACTCGGGATCTCCTCAACGGCGATGATGGCGCCCGACTTGTCGGCGGTACGCCCCAGGAGATAATCGCAGGATACGTTGTAGTAATCCGCGACCTTGACCACGAACTCCAGACCGCACTGACGGATGCCTTTCTCATAGTGGGAAAGCAACGCCTGCGAAACGCCGAGTTCCATGGCGGCTTGTTTCTGACTGATCCCACGTTCTTTGCGGAGCAAAGTAATGATGCGGGAAAATGTATTGTTCATCGAAATTAACCTCCGAAGTGTCGAAGCGACACGTTTTTATACGCACTGTTTTATTATTATAGCGTAAATTTTACCATTTGTAAATGGTGTGTTTTTACTCAAAAATGGAGAAAAATTTATGAAATCTTACAAAATTTACCTAATTCGACACGGAATGACCGAGGCAAACGAGCAGGGAAAGTATCTCGGACAGCAGGATACTCCGCTTTCTCCGAGTGGTCTTCGCCATCTGCTGGATATGAAAGAAGCGTTTGATTATCCGGTCGTTTCGCCCTATGCGCCGCTGTTTGCCGCGCCGCTTTCCCGCTGCCGCCAAACGCTGTCGGTGCTGTATCCCGATCGCCCGATACTGGATGTGGCCGGCCTCAACGAATGCTCGCTGGGCGAATGGGAGGGCAAGACGGTTTCGGAGCTGAAAAGCGAACCGGGCTTTGCCGAATGGGTGAGTGGGCAAAACGGCGCCATCCCCGGCGGCGAGGATGCCGAAACCTTCCAAGCGCGTGTGTCCGAAGCGTTTGAAGCGCTGGTGACCGGACTGATGCGAAGCGGTCAGACCGAGGCGATCGTCTGCGCTTCCGGCGGCGTCTTGATGCTGCTGATGTCCAAATACGCTTTTCCGCGCGGCAGTATGGCGGAATGGGCGACCGACTCCGCCTGCGGCTACGAGGTGCGTGTTACCCCCGAGCTTTGGATGCGTGAACCGATGGTGGAAGCCGTTACGTTAATTCCCTGGAACAAAGAGGAGGACTCCGATCATGAATGATGGATTTAAGAAATATATTCCGTTTACGCAGGTTCCGTTGACCGAGCGTGAGTGGCCGACCCGTACGATCACCAAGGCACCGATCTGGTGCAGCGTTGACCTGCGCGACGGCAACCAGGCGTTGGTGGATCCGATGAACCTGAAGCAAAAACTGGAGTTCTTTACCGCCCTGTGCAAGATGGGCTTCAAGGAGATCGAGATCGGTTTCCCGTCCGCTTCCGAGACGGAATACGAGATCTGCCGTGCGTTGATCGACGGCGGCTATATCCCCGACGACGTCACCATTCAGGTGCTGGTGCAGGCGCGTGAGCACCTTATCCGCAAGACCTTTGAGGCGATTCGCGGCGCGAAGAACGTCATCGTCCACTTCTATAACTCCACCTCCACTTTGCAGCGCAAGGTGGTGTTTCACACCGATGTCAAAGGCGTGACCGATATTGCGGTGGCCGGCGCGAAGCTGGTGCGTCAACTGGCAGAGGAATTCGACGGCGACACTCATATCCGCTTCGAATATTCTCCCGAAAGCTTCTCCGGCACCGAGCGCAGACTTTTACAGCAGGCTCCGGAAATAAGCCTGAAAACCATCTTTGACGGCAGCTTTATGGATGATTTTGAGAGCTATGCCCAGGACCAGTTTCCGCTGAGGGACACTTTCCGCGGGCTTAAATCACGCTTTGCGCTGAGCATTCTCCGTCAGGGAGACAACAACGGTCTGTAT
>JAFOFS010000148.1 GCA_017387165.1 Clostridia bacterium | reverse complement strand
GTGCCAGCCGCCGAAGAGAATGACCTTGGAGTCGTTGTAGGACGGGAAAACGATATCGCCGTTAAAGAGCACGTTGTTAAACGCGCCGCCGGTATAGGTGAAAGAAGAACCGGTGTAAATCAGCGCAGAATTAGCGGAAGCCGCCGTACCGCTACGGCTGAAGTCCGCCCACGAGAGCGTGGTCAGATCGGTCGGAATGGGAGCATACGAGGTCGCGGTCGAGGTCTTGCTCGTATCGTAGATCGCCGCATACTGGCCGAATTGCATCGCCGCGTGCGTAATAACCGCATCGTACACACCGAGCAGGTTCTCGTTGACCCACACGGCAATACGACCGCTCTTCAGGTCATCCGGAATACTCCATACCTGAATGCTCAAAGCGAATTCGGTATCCGCCAACGGAGCGGAAAATCCGAGGTCAGCGGCCGAAAAAGAGGTTGCTTCGCCGTTCACACCGGTCAGCGTACCGCCGGAGGACATACCGAGCACCAACGCGCTGCCGTTTTGGGTGATGCGGAAAGCATGCCCCAACTCACCCACCGCGTACTGAACGGCCGCGTTGTTGGCCAGCTTCACTTTACCGGTAAACTTATAGTCCTCCGGCGTGAAGCCAATACCGCCATACAGCCAGCCGCTGTCAATGTAAGACTTGGAGGGCACAATACCAAAATCCGACCACGTGAGTTCACCCACGGGGGTCGGAATGGTGACAGCCTGCGCCGTGGCAGGGATGGTAAAGGTGAGGACCGAGGTAAACAGCAGGGTCATCACTCACAACAGAGAAATCGCAATCCTCAAAATTCGTTTGCTCATTTGAAATTGCCTCCTTGTTTTACGAATACCGTATATAAGCACAATATAGCATATCGCCGCCAAATTGTAAACCTTTACGGTAAAATTTTTCGTCAAACACAAAACCGACAAGTCTCAAGGACTTGTCGGTTTGGTTGGATCAGGTGTTTTTGTCCACCGATTTAAACTGTTTGAGGTTGCCGGATTTTTCGCGGCGCGCCTGCAGCTTGGCATCGAGGTCGTCGGGGGTGATTCCCTGAAGCGCCATCAGCGTCAGCAAGTGGTACAGCAGGTCGCAGATCTCGCCCACCGTTTCGGCGTTGTCGCCGTTTTTGGCGGCAATGATGGTTTCGGCGGTTTCCTCCCCCACCTTTTTCAGAATCTTGTCGATGCCTTGATCGAACAGGTAGCGCGTATAGGAATTTTCGGCCGGGTTGTCGCGACGGTCGATGATGGTCGCGTATTCTTCACGAATAAAATCCATTAGTTTTCGTCCTCCTTAATGATATTGAAGAAGCAGGAATGGGCGCCGGTGTGGCAGGCGGGACCGATCTGCTTGACCTTGATGAGCAGAGTGTCCTTATCGCAATCCGAGCGGATGGAAAGGACGCGTTGGAAATGTCCGCTGCTCTCCCCTTTATGCCAGTAGCAATTACGGGAGCGACTCCAGTACCAGGTATCCCCCGATTCCACCGTTTTTTGCAGAGAAACGGCGTTCATATAGCCGAGCATCAGCACCTCGCCGGTATCCGCCTCCTGAATGATGGCCGGGCAAAGCGGCTGTTTATCCAAGTACTGCTCCAGCGCCATACGATCCACGTCGGTCTCGGCGGTATTCACCGCTTCGGCCAGGTCGAGGGTGCCGCTGTACAGCGATTTTCCGCAGATTGCGCCGTAAAGCTCCGACTCTTTACAATCCGTGATATCCGACAGTTCGCGGATGCCGCCGGAGGCGATGATGTGGCATCCGACCGCTTGTTTCAAGGATTTCAGCTGTTCGAGGTTGGGACCGATCAAGGTGCCGTCACGAGAGATGTCTGTAAAGATAATAGTCTGTACACCCATCTTTTCCATTTGGCGCGCCAAGTCGAGGTAATGCACCTCCGAAACGTCCAGCCAGCCCTCTGTCGCGACCATTCCGTCCTTGGCGTCGATGCCGACGGCAACGCGATGACCGTACTTTTCCACCGCCTGTCGTACCAGCTCGGGGTTTTTAAGCGCAGCCGAGCCGAGGATACAGCGGGAAATGCCGTTTTCGAAGTAGTAGTCCAGCGTTTCCATATCGCGGATGCCGCCGCCGAGTTCCACCTTCAGTCCCGTTTGCTTGGCGACCTCAATGAAAATATCGGCGTTTTGGCGGCTGCCGAAGCGGGCGCCGTCCAGATCCACCATATGGATCCAGCGAGCACCTGCCGCACGAAACGCCTTGGCGGTTTCCAACGGATCGGAAGCCACCTGATGGGCGGTGGCAAAGTCACCCTTTACCAGTCGCACGCATTGGCGGTTTTGAATGTCGATAGCAGGTAAGATAACCATACGATAAACTCCTTAATCCAGAGAACCTTTTGTCGAGAGAGTGCCGTTTTTCGGGCGAACCGCTTCACCGAGGGCGTGAGCGACCGCTTTGAACAGCGCTTCGATCGCGTGGTGAGCGTTGCCGTTTTCCTCCACACGGGCGTGGAGGGTGATGCCGGCGTGGAACGCCAGCGCACGGAAGAATTCGGAGGTCAGGCAGGTGTCGTACTCCCCCACCTTTTCCTGCTGAAAGCGTCCGTTGTATTCCAGATACGGGCGGCCGCTGATATCCAGCGCCGCAAACGCCAGCGCGTCGGTCAGCGGTTTGCCGCAGACATCCACGCCTGCATACGCAAGCGATTCGTCCATCGGCAGGTAGAAGCTGCCGTAGCGGGCGATGCCGCTCATATCCCCCAGCGCCAGCGCCAAGGCGTCACCCAACACCATGCCGACG
>JAFOFS010000147.1 GCA_017387165.1 Clostridia bacterium | reverse complement strand
GATTTTACTTTTTCTCTCTTCACTTTTCACTTTCTCTGAGGTCGATTTTCGTCGGAGGGAGCGGAGGTTCATTTCCCCCATTGCAAAATTCAACGGGATGTGATAAAATGAACATCAGAGAAAGGGGCTGTGCAGAATATGCGTTTTGAGAAGATCAAAAACAATTTCGGCTTCGGTTGCATGCGGTTACCGATGAACGGCGAGCAGGTCGATTACGACGAATTCAACCGTATGATCGATGCCTTTATCGGCGCAGGTTTCAATTACTTCGATACCGCTCACGGGTACATCGACGGAAAAAGCGAGACCGCCATCCGTGATTGTCTGTCCGCCCGTTACGACCGCGAGGATTTCGTTCTTGCCAACAAGCTGTCGGCGTGGTTTTTCGAAAAGGAGGAGGACGTTGTTCCTCTTTTCGAGAGCCAGCTGGCGCTGTGCGGTGTGGAGTATTTTGATTTCTATCTTTTCCACTGCCTGACGCGAAACAACTATCCCAAGCACAAGGCCTGCCGCACCTTTGAGACCGTTTCGAAGCTCAAGGAGCAAGGAAAAATCCGGCACATTGCGATGTCCTTCCACGATACCGCCGACCTGCTGGATACCATTTTGACCGAGCAGCCCTGCATCGAAGCGGTACAGCTGCAGATCAATTATCTCGATTACGACGATCCGGCCATTCAGAGCAAGGCCTGCTACGACGTGGCGGTCAAGCACGGCAAAAAGGTCATCGTGATGGAGCCGGTCAAGGGCGGCGCTCTGGTCAATCTCCCCGACCAAGCAGCGGCGGTGTTGGACGAGCAAAACGGCGGCAGCCACGCCTCCTATGCGCTGCGCTATGCGGCAAGCTATCCCGAGGTGTTTATGGTGTTGTCGGGTATGGGCAATATGGCGATGATGGAGGATAATCTCCGCACCTTTTCCCCGTTTGTACCGCTGACCCCTGCGGAGTGGGAAGTAACCGACCGCGTACGTGAGATCATCCGTGAGGTACGGCAAATTCCCTGCACCAAATGCAATTATTGCGCGGAGGTGTGTCCGCAGCATATCCCGATCTCCTCCCTGTTCGCGGCGTACAACCGCTATCTCGCCGCCAAAAGCACGCTTTCAGAGGCGAAAGAAGCGTTTCCGAAAGACCAGCCAGCCGCTGCCGATTGTATCCGCTGCGGCAAGTGCGAAAAAATTTGTCCGCAGACCATCGAAATCCGCAAGCTGTTA
Source organism: Clostridia bacterium (assembly GCA_017387165.1). Taxonomy (GTDB): domain Bacteria; phylum Bacillota; class Clostridia; order Oscillospirales; family Acutalibacteraceae; genus RGIG426. The sequence continues at coordinate 2,043 of JAFOFS010000147.1, read as the reverse complement.
CAGGAAATTGCAGAAAAATAACGAATAGGAGAGTGTCAAATGAAAACAAAAACCGCCATAATTTGCGCACTCATTGCTATCGTCGCCGTGCTGGCAATCGTAGCCGGCGTGGTTCTCGTCTTGCATCACAACAGCGATGACGAGGTCGATCCCGCTGTTGCCCTGCAGACGGCGCGGGAGGCGTATCGCGTCTACGCAACGAAATACAGCAGCACAACCTATATGAGCGAATATTACCTCTACGTGGCAGCAGAGAACTGTGTGGTCAGTATCCGCAACGGTCAAACGCAACAAGTATACAGCAGCCGTGAAGAGGCGATTGCCGCCATATTCGAAAATCCCGACGAGGTGGTGGCGGTCGATACGGGCGACGGCAAGTTGTTTGCCTGCACCATCCCACCAAAAACCGTCGAGGACGATACGTTATCCGTTCTGATGATCGGCAACAGCTTCTCGCAGGATACCATCGAGTATATGGGTGACATCGCCAAAGATCTCGGTATGTCGGACTTTATCTTTGCCAACGCTCACATCGGCGGTTGTTCGCTGAAAATGCATGCCGACAGCATCAAGGCGCACAAGAAAAACTACTGTTACGACGTGAACGAAAACGGAGAGTGGCGCAAAGACGGACGGATGATGGTGCTGGAAGACGTGCTCCAGCAGCGGCAATGGGACTACATTTCCATCCAGCAGGTCAGCGGACTCAGCGGCGTTTCATCCACCTACAATCAGGACCTCGAATATCTGCTCAGCGTACTGCAAGCCCTTACGCCGGACGCCACAGTGATCTGGAATATGACGTGGGCGTATCAGCAGGATTCCACCCCTCCCGATTTTTCGCGATACGGCTGCGATCAGAAGACTATGTACAACGATATCCTGACCGCCGTACAAGAAAAGATTCTGGTCAACGATCGCATTGCTCTCGTCAATCCTGCCGGCACGGCGGTGCAAAATGCCCGCACCTCGGCAATGGGCGACACCTTCACCCGAGACGGATATCACCTCCATCTCAAGTACGGACGGTTCCTGGCCGGTCTGATGATGATCAAAACGGTCACCAACAAGGATATCAGCGGCTTGACCCCTGCGCTTGCTGCCAAGGTCGGCATCGCCGGCAAGCAGATGCAGATCGCCATCGAGGCGGTCAATGCTGCCGACGAAACGCCGTTTGCGGTGACCGAAAGCACCTACAAATAAAAGACAAAATCGGCTCTGTAATCACAGAGCCGATTTTTTTTGCTTATTCGGTTTTTTCGATAAACGCTTGCAAGGCGCGGAAGTAGCCTTCCCCGTCCGTCGGATACGCTAAGCCGTGTTCGGCATTCGGGACGGTATAGAGCGCTTTTTCGGCGCGGCAGGCGGCGTAGTTGCGGCGGCTCATCTCACACGGAACGAAGGAATCCGCTTCGCCGTGAATGAAGATAACCGGCACGCGACAGGTTTCCATAGCGCGCAGCGGCGAGGCATCCTCAATGTCAAAGCCGCCAAACAGCAAACCGCCGAGGCGGACGATCGGGAACATCAAGCGAGGCGGCAAGCCCATCTCCCGAATGATTTTTTCGATCATTTCACGGGCGGTGGTATAGCCGCAATCGGCCAGCACGCTGATCACGTTTTTCGGAAGCTCTCCTCCTGCGGTGATCAGCACAGTCGCGGCGCCCATCGAAATACCGGTCAGAATGATGCGGCAATTTTCACCGAAGCGCTCGATCAGGTAATCCACCCAGCGACGGCAGTCGCGGCTTTCCTTTACGCCGAAGGTGATGACGTGGCCTTCGCTGCGGCCGGAGCTGCGTTGATCCACGATCAAGGCGTTACGCCCCAGACGGAAGCAACGCATCACCGCGCCGCACATATCCCGATCTCCGTGGCTGCGATAGCCGTGCAACATAATTTCGGTCGGCGCAGCAGGGTCGCAAATATACAGTTTTCCGTACAATTTCAAGCCGTCGTACGACGTGATGCACGCGTCCTCATACGGAATTTGCCGCGTCTGCTTGATCCATTCGGTCATTTGCGGATGGAACGGCTCGTACG
>JAFOFS010000146.1 GCA_017387165.1 Clostridia bacterium | reverse complement strand
GGTGGGCGACTTGGGTCTGACCTCGGTGGGGGTGCTGTACAACGTCATCGCCATTGAGGAATTTTTCAACATCCGCTTTGACGACGTGGGCTTTGCCGACCTGAAAACGGTGGGCGAGGTCGTGGACTACATCGACCAAAAGATCAACCTATGAAATGGATTATGAAAGACCCCAAGCCGGGGGATATGATCCGCGTCGGCTTGGGCACCATCTATCACTTCGGCATCTTCGTTTCGGACGAGGAGGTCATCCAGTTCGGCCTGGCGCCCGATGCCCGTAACCTCCTGCCGGACAGCGAGGTGGCGGTGCTCGCGTCGGATATCGACACCTTTTTGGCAGGCGGCTTTCTGGAAGTCTGCGAGTTTGACCGCAAGGAACGCAAGGGTCACCGCAAGCCGAAAGAGGTGATCGCCTGCGCCCGCAGCCGGCTGGGGGAACGTGGCTACCACATTCTTTACAACAACTGCGAGCATTTTGCCAATGAGTGTCTGTCGGGGCAGCATATCTGCGAGCAGGCGGACAGCATCCGCGCCCTGTTCCGCAATCTGCCGGTGGTGGACGTGTATCTGGCGGCTCTGCCTGCCGAGGGAGAAATGCCTCCGCTGGACTGCGCCTTGCGTCAGCAGGATATCGACCGCGTGACGGCGCCCCTCCTGCGACGGCAGAAGTATCACGTCTGGCGGCTGCTGGAATACGCGCTGCAGCGCAGCTTCGGGCTGAAGAGCGGCGACCTCATCTTCCGCAAGGAGGGGGAACGCTATTTCTGCGAGCAGGCGTACTTCTCCCTGTCCCACAGCGGCAATGCGCTGGCGGTGGCGGTGAGTCGGGCGGCGGTCGGCGTGGACGTGGAGCAGGTGAGCTCCCGCGATACCGAGCGCCTGACCCGTCGGGTGTTCAATGACGCCGAGACGGCGACCTACGCCGCGTTGCCGGAGGCGGAAAAAGCCGCTTTCTTTTTCCGCGTGTGGACCGCCAAGGAGGCGCTGTTCAAGGCGGAAAACAAGGCGGTGTTTATTCCTACCGAGCAGGACTCGCGGCAAGGAAACGTGAAAACCTACGAAAAGACGATCGGCGGCGAGCCGTTCTATCTGTCGGTCGCGACCGAAACGACCGAACGGATTCGCCTGTACGAAAACGTTTTGTTATAAAAAAATCAGGGGGAATGATTCATGAGTAAAGTTAAAAACGAACCCAAATACAAAAACGGCTTGCTGCAGGCCATCCGTGCGCAGTTGGAGCACCGCGCCTTCTGGTTGTATCTGCTTTGCGACGAAGCGCAGAAACGCGGGCTGGACCCCAAGGATTTCGGCAGCGCGGCGATCAAACGCTGCGGTCTGTCGCAGGGTGCCGATCTGGTGAAAAAGGGCAACACGGATAGCCTGAAAGGTCTGCGCAAGACGTTGTTCACCAAGGCGGCACAACTGGTTTTCGAGATGGACGTGCTGGAGTCCACCGACGACAAACTCTCCATCGATTTCCACTATTGCCCGCTGGTGAAAGCATGGCAGAAAGCCGGCTGCAGCGACGAAGAAATCGCGATGCTTTGTGATATCGCGATGTGCGGCGACCACGGCATCGGCGCCCTTCCGTTCCTGCATGAAGGGCACTTTCCGCAAGCTGTGTATGGATTTACGGTCACGGTCATTCCCGGCCTTATGATGTCCGGCACAGCTTCTCCGACCTTCTCG
>JAFOFS010000145.1 GCA_017387165.1 Clostridia bacterium | reverse complement strand
GCCCCTGCGCCGCCCGCACGATGCGGTTGGCCTTGGTGGCGATGAGCGACTGGTGGTTGATCGCCAGCAGCAGATAGGTCTCAATCAGCTGCGCCTCGATGGCAGGCGCACGAACGGTCAGAATCGGCTCGTTCGGGAAGATCGGCGTTCCCTCCGGAACGGCGTAGATATCGCCCGTAAAGCGGAAATCACGCAGGTAGTCCAAAAACTCCTCGCAGAAGCCGCCCTTATTCCGCAGATAGGCGATGTCTTCTTCTGTAAAATGAAGATCCTTTACATATTCGATTACCTGCTCCAGACCTGCCGCAATGGCAAAGCCGGCCGCATCGGGAACCGAGCGGTAAAACAGATCGAAATAGCAAATGCGATCCGCCATTTTACTGCGAAAATAACCGTTGCTCATCGACAGTTCATAAAAATCGCAGAGCATGGACAGATTACGTTCGGTCATTTGAATTCCTCTTTTCTCAATTGACTTCGAGTTTCATATCCCCCACACGGATCCAGCCCTTTTTCCGCATCAGTTCGGAGCAGAGCAGCGCCAGCGCGGCAGGCAAAATAAACTGAATAACGACGATTTTCGCCAACACCAGCCAGGGGTCGCCGCCCTCGGCGGTCATGGTCTGGAAGGTGGCAATCTGACCGACCAAGCCGGCCGATCCCATACCGGAGCCGACGGGATTGTTGGTCATACCGAACACCATCGTGGACACCGGTCCGAGGATGGCGCTGGAAAGAATGGCAGGCAGCCAAATGATCGGGCGGCGCACGATATTGGGCATCTGCAGCATACTGGTGCCGAGCCCCTGCGCCAGCAGACCGTTCATCTTGTTTTCACGGTAGCTGGCCACCGCAAAGCCGACCATATTGGCGCAGCAGCCGACCGTAGCCGCGCCGGCGGCAAGACCCGACAGACCGAGGCTGACGCCGATGGCCGCCGAGCTGATCGGGAGGGTCAGCACAACGCCCATCAGCACCGATACCAGTATGCCCATCAGGAACGGCTGCTGCTGTGTGGCGACGTTGATCACCGAGCCGATCATCGTCATAAATCGGGAAATGGGCGGACCAAGCAGCAAACCGACCACCGCACCGCACAAGATGGTGACCAGCGGCGTAATGAGGATATCCACTTTGGTCTTCCCTGCCACGAGGCGTCCGACGTACACCGTCACCAACGATGCCACAAACGCGCCCATCGGCTCACCCGGACCGGTCAAGGTGGTGACGCTGCCGTTGATGACCGCGCCGTTTAGAATCTGTCCGGCGTACGCGCCGACAAAACCGGCCACCGCCGCCGAGACGACCACCAGCGGAGTCGCCTTCAGCTTAACCGCCAGGCCGACACCGATGCCGACACCGGTCGCCGCAGAGGCCACCGAACCGATCAGCACAAGCCAACCGCCGACGGGATCGGGAATCAGTCCGCCGAGCTGCTTAATGATGGTACCGACGATAAGAGTAGAGAACAGACCGGTCGCCATTCCCGACAAGCCGTCGATAAAAATTTCGGTTAACAGTTTTTTCAAAAATTTCATTTTTACCGTCTCCCCTTTGGATTTACGAGTATATGATAGCACAGAGAGACGGGGTTTTCAAGAGTTTACGGCAAAAAAGTTGACAGATAAAACTTTACAGAAACACGATCTTTTTGGTGATTTTTTTACCAAAAAGACATGTACTGTAAACACGGGAAAAATCCCGATGCTGAGGCATCGGGATTTGGTTTCAGGTATTGGCTTCCTGCATCTCACGGGCAGAGGCGGCCTCGCGGTTAATCTCCTCCGGCGTGCGGAAGGTTTCCACCGTGCGGTGCATCGCCGCATTGATGTTTTCGACCGTCGGCTGTTTGAGCGCTTTGCCGAGAATCATCAGCTTGGCCTCCACCTGTTCACGGGTAAGCGGCGTATCCTTCTCGATGAAGATGAGCGAGTTCTCGGTTCTTTCCAGCTGTTCGCTTTGAATCAGCAATTCCTCATACAGCTTCTCACCGGGGCGCAGACCGACCTCCTTGATCTCGATATCCACGTCCGGGATCAGACCGGACATACGGATCATATTGCGGGCAAGGTCGTAGATGTGGATCGGTTTGCCCATATCCAGCACGAATAACTCGCCACGCTTGGCAATCGAGCCTGCCTCCAGCACCAAGCTGGCGGCCTCGGGAATGGTCATAAAGTAGCGGATGATGCGCTTATCGGTAATGGTGACGGGACCGCCCTCGGAGATTTGACGCTTAAACAGCGGAATAACCGAGCCGTTGGAGCCGAGCACGTTGCCGAAACGCACCGCCACGAAACGGGTCTCGCTGTCCTGGCGGCACTGCACGATCATCTCGCACAGGCGCTTGGACGCGCCCATCACGTTGGTGGGGTTGACCGCCTTGTCGGTGGAAATGAGCACGAAACGGGAAACGCCGTACTTCTCCGCCATATTGGCGGTGTTGTATGTACCGAGAACGTTGTTTTTGATAACCTCGGCAGGGCTCTTTTCCATCAACGGCACATGCTTATGCGCCGCCGCGTGCAGAACGATATCGGGGCGGTACTCCGCAAACACCTCTTCCAGACGCTCGACGTCACGCACCGAGCCGATCAGCACGTCCAGCTCCAGCTCCGCGCCGTAGCGGCGGCGCAGCTCCTGCTGGATATCGTAGGCGTTGTTTTCATAAATATCGAAAATAATCAGCCGTTTGGGGCTCATCGCCGCGATCTGACGGCAGAGTTCGCTGCCGATCGAACCGCCGCCACCGGTCACCAACACCGTCTTACCGCGGTAGAATTCCAGCGATTGGCGGTTGTCGAAATCGATGGGGGCGCGGAACAGCACGTCCTCGATATTGAATTCACGGAGCTGACGCTTGCCCTCAGAGGCACTCGAGCCGATGGGGTAATCGAACAGCTTGATCTTACAGCCGGTAGCCTTGTACTGGTTATACAGCCGCTCGCGTTGCTCGCCCGACAGGTCGGGAAGGGCGATGACCACTTCCTGCACCGCCGCGCGGCGAATACGCTCGATCACGTCGTCGTTTTCCATATAGATGGGTAAGCCCATCAGCTGCAGACCGGCTTTGGTCGGGTCGATATCCACGAAGAAGCAGGGGCGGTAGTATGCCTGCGGATTGCGCATCAATTCCTCCGCCAGCGACGCGCCGATGTTACCGGCGCCGATGATGGCAATGTTGATGCGGTGGTCACGGACGCCATCCGACATATCCTCCGCCGTCTTGATGCGGGCGTACGCCGCCTGATACAGGAAGCGGGAAATAAGCGCCAGCAGGCAGGAAAGCAACACGATCAGAGCCGTGGTGGTAAAGCCGAAGCCAAACTGCACCAGCGCAAAAAACAGAGTCAGAAACACCTCAGCGATCGCATCCGCCAGCACCACGCGCAAATAGTTGGTAATGCCGACGTAGCGCCAGATGCAGCGATATACGCCGGTCACCGAGCGGAAAAACAGCACCGTCACCGCCACAACCGCCGTCGCCAACCAGGTCATCCCCGAAAAGATCGGCGAATGGGTCATCAGCGAGGAGGGGCCGAACAGAGCCAGCAACTGAAGTCCGATGGAAACGGCCACCACGATCGCGGCGTCAATGGCCATCAGAAGAATTCGTTTTTTATGCAATCTCATATCTACATTCACCTTTAATGATAATAGGACGCTTAGCGTTATTATAGCAAAGATGAACGCTTTTGTCAAATTTTAAGTGTGACCGTCTCTGGAAAAGAATTGATTTTTCAGAAATTCCTCCGCCAGACGTCGTTGCTCGTCGGACATACGCGAATCGGTCACCTGTTCCGCCACCAGCGTGTCCCCCTGCATAGTCAGCACGACCGTCCCCGTCCCACCGGTCAGTTTCACCGTACGGTCGGTCTGCGTATAGGTCACCGGTAAAACGACGTCGTCCGGCAGGTAGCCGACGATTTGCGAGGACAACAGCGCGGCCAAAATCGGGTTGTACTCTTTCAGCACCGTCTCCGCGGCGCGCTTCATTCCCTCTTGCGGCAGGACAACGACCGCCGTGTTATCGGCCGCAAACCGAAGCAGAAGCGTCAGCGTCGCAGCGGTCTGCGTTTTTCCCAAAAAGCCGGCGGCCAGCTGCAGCTTTTGTACGTTATCCTCCCCCAGCGCCACCAGCACCTCCGGCGAATCGTTCGCCAGTTGAAGCAGCGCGGCGGCAGACAGTTCGGTGCGCCACTCGCCCTCAACCGACGGAGCGACCGGAAGGGTGGTAACCGTTGTCTGACGGGTAACGTCCGCTTCGGCGGACGGCGGCGGAGTCAATCGTCCTCCCCTGCTGCAGCCCACCAAAAAGACCGCTGCAGCCAGCGCCAGCGGCACCCATCTGTATCCTTTCATGGCATCCTCTCCTCTCGTTTTCTCCCTGTTATCATAAACAAAAGAAGAGGAAGATATTCCAATAAAAAGAAAAAGACAGAGCAGATGCTCTGTCTTTTTCGAAAAATTACACGATGGTGACCGGTCCCTCGTCGGTACGGGTTTCGGCCAAAATATGGGTGTCCCGTATAAAGAGGTCACGGGAATCGGAGGGAGTCTCCGCATACACGATGATCTCGTTTTCCTCTTTCAGAATGGAGGCCGGCAGGTACAGCGAACGCTGCGGTCCCTTCTCCCAATAGCGGCCGATGTTAAAGCCGTTGACCACGATAAAGCCCTT
>JAFOFS010000144.1 GCA_017387165.1 Clostridia bacterium | reverse complement strand
GGTTGGATTTCATGCTGGTACCGGGAGCCACGCCGAAGAAACCGTTTTCGGGGTTGCACGCCCACAGACGGCCGTCTTCGCCGATGCGCATCCAAGCGATGTCGTCACCGACACACCAGACCTTGTAGCCCTTGCCTTTGTAGTACTCGGGCGGAATGAGCATGGCGAGGTTGGTCTTGCCGCAGGCAGACGGGAACGCCGCTGCGATATAATTGATCTCGCCGTTGGGCTTCTCCAGACCGAGGATGAGCATGTGCTCAGCCATCCAGCCTTCCTTGCGGCCGAGGTTGGAAGCGATACGCAGCGCGAAGCACTTCTTGCCCAGCAGCACGTTTCCGCCGTAGCCGGAGTTGACCGAGATGATGGTGTTATCCTGCGGGAAGTGGCAGATATAACGCTTCTCCTCGTCCAGCTCGCACTTGCAGTGCAGACCGCGGACCCAGTCGTTGGAATCGCCGAGAGCGGTGTACACATCCTTGCTCATACGGGTCATGATCGCCATGGACACCACAACGTAGATGGAGTCGGTGATCTCAACGCCGTACTTCGCAAACGGGGAACCGATCGGGCCCATCGAATACGGGATGACGTACATGGTGCGACCCTTGTAGGAGCCACGGGCGATGTCGTACAGCAGCTTGTAGCACTCGTTCGGATCCATCCAGTGGTTGGTCGGGCCGGCATCCTCCTCCTTCTCGGAGCAAATGAAGGTGCGGTTTTCGACACGCGCCACGTCGTTGAGAGCCGAGCGGTGGTACACGCAGCCCGGGAGTTTCTCTTCGTCAAGTTTGATCAGTTCGCCGGTCTGGAACGCTTCCTGGCGGAGAGTGTCCAACTGCTCCTCGGAACCGTCGATCCACATCACGCTGTCGGGATTGAGCAGTTCGATCTTATCTTGCACCCAGTCCAAGATCGATTTGTTGGTCGTCAAATTGGTCATAACGTTTTTCTCCTTTCTCTGAGGAAATCCACATTCCCCCATTATGGCTTTATTATAACACATCTCTCTCTTTTATTACAATAACTTTTTTTAAATTCCTGATTGAAAATCGGCGGTTTTTGTTGTCGTTTCGGTGAGCAGAGCAGAAAAGACCTCCCGAGGATCACTCCTCGGGAGGTCTGTGGGGTTATGCCTTATTTCTGTGCGTACAGGTCGCCCAGACGAGCCAGGTGCTCGTAGCGGCTCACTGCGTTGGCGGCAGCCTCCTCGAACAGCGCCTCAGCGCGATCCGGGAACGCACGGGTCAGCGACGCATAGCGGGCTTCACCCATCAGGAACTCCTTATAATCGGTGACCGGCGCCTTGCTGTCGAGCGAGAACGGATTCTTGCCCTCGGCCTTCAGAGCCGGGTTGTAACGGAACATATTCCAGTAGCCGCAATCGACCGCCTTCTTCATTTCCGCCTGGCAGTTGGTCATACCGCCCTTGATGCTGTGCATCTCGCAGGGGGAGTAGCCGATGATGAGGGACGGGCCGTGGTAGGCTTCCGCCTCGGTGATGGCCTTGATGGTCTGGTTGTTGTCCGCGCCCATCGCGATCTGCGCGACGTAGACGTAACCGTAGGACATCGCGATCTCCGCCAGCGACTTCTTCGCGATCGGCTTACCGGCCGCCGCAAACTGGGCAACCTGACCGATCTGGGAAGCCTTGGAGGCCTGACCGCCGGTGTTGGAGTACACTTCGGTGTCGAAGACGAAGACGTTGACGTCTTCACCGGCCGCGAGGACGTGATCCAGACCGCCGAAGCCGATATCGTATGCCCAGCCGTCGCCGCCGAAGATCCAGACCGACTTCTTGGAGAGGAACTCCTTCTGAGCCAGAATGGACTTGCAGAGGTCGCAGTCGGTGTTCTTCTCAAGCTCGGCAATCAGCGCCTTGGTGGCGTCGCCGTTCTTCTTGAAGTCGTTCGCCGTCTCGAGGTACAGGGCGGCAGCCGCCTTGGTCGCCTCGGGGGCCTGCTCCGCTTCGGCAACGGTCTTGACCTTGGCGATCAGATCGTCGCGGAGCTTCTTCTGCGCGAGGTACATACCGAAGCCGTGCTCGGCGTTGTCCTCAAACAGGGAGTTCGCCCACGCCGGACCGTGGCCTTCGGCGTTGACGGTGTACGGCGAGGTCGCCGCCGGGCCACCCCAGATGGAGGAGCAACCGGTCGCGTTGGAGATATACATACGATCGCCGAACAGCTGGGTCACCAGACGGGCATACGCCGTCTCGGCGCAACCGGCGCAGGAGCCGGAGAACTCAAGCAGCGGCTTGCGGTACTGGCTGGCGATGACGTTGTCGCCGACCATATCCGCCTTTTCGGTCACGTTGGCCACGCAGTAGTCGAACACCGGCTGCTGGAGGTTCTGAGACTCACGCGGCACCATCGTCAGCGACTTGGTCGGGCAGACGCCGATGCACACGCCGCAACCCATACAGTCGAGCGGAGAAACCGCCAGCGTGTACTTGTACGGCTTGTTGCGGATATCCTTGATCTTCATGCCTTCCGGAGCAGCGGCGACCTCTTCCTCGGTCAGCGCAAACGGACGGATGGTGGCATGCGGGCAAACGAAGGAGCACTTGTTGCAGTTGACGCAGGTGGTGTTGTTCCACTCCGGCACCATCACCGCCACGCCGCGCTTCTCATAAGCCGAGGCGCCGAGCTGATAGGTACCGTCCGCGTGCGGCACGAAGGCGGAAACGGGCAGCGAGTCGCCGTCCATCTTGCCCACCGGCACCAGCACGTCGTTGACCATCTTGACCAGCGCTTCCGGACCCTCGGTCACCGCGGCAACCGGCGCGTCCACAGCGTTCGCCCAGTCAGCCGGGACGTTGACCTTCACAAAGGCGTCCTTACCGGCATCGATGGCGGCGTGGTTCTTCTCGACGACGTCCATACCCTTCTTGGAGTAGGACTTGGTCGCCGCATCCTTCATGTGCTGCACCGCTTCGTCGATCGGCATGACGTTAGCCAGCGCGAAGAACGCAGCCTGCAGGATGGTGTTGGTACGCTTGCCCATACCCACCTTCGCCGCCAGATCGATGGCGTTGATGATATAGAGCTGCACGTTGTTGTTGGCGATATAACGCTTGGTCTCCGCGTTCAGATGCGCCGCCAGTTCCTCCTCGGTCCACTGGCAGTTGATCAGGAACGCGCCGCCCGGCTTGACGTCGTTGACCACCTTGAAGCCCTTGTCGATATACGACGGGTTGTGGCAGGCGACGAAGTCGGCCTTGTTGATATAATACGGAGCGCGGATCGGCTTGTCACCGAAGCGGAGGTGGGAAATGGTCACACCGCCGGTCTTTTTGGAGTCGTACTGGAAGTACGCCTGCACGTATTTCTCGGTGTAGTCACCGATGATCTTGATGGAGTTCTTGTTCGCGCCGACAGTACCGTCGCCGCCCAGACCCCAGAACTTGCACTCGATGGTGCCCGGAGCCGCCGTGTTCGGCGCCGCCTCTTCCGGCAGGGAGAGGTTGGTGACGTCGTCCACGATACCCACGGAGAAGTGACGCTTCGGCTCGTCCTTGGTCAGCTCCTTGTACACGGCGAAGACCGAGGCCGGGGTGGTGTCCTTGCTGCCCAGACCGTAGCGACCGCCGGTGACGCGGATGTCGCCGCGGCCGTTTTCGGCCAGAGCGGTCACGACGTCGAGGTAAAGCGGCTCACCGAGCGAGCCGCACTCCTTGGTGCGATCGAGCACGGCGATCTTCTTGGCGGTGGCAGGGATAGCCGCAACCAGCTTGTCACCTGCGAACGGACGATACAGGCGGACCTTGATCAGACCGACCTTCTCGCCGGCAGCGACCAGATAATCGACCACTTCTTCGGCCACGTCGCAGATGGAGCCCATCGCCACGATGACACGCTCCGCATCCGGAGCGCCGTAGTAGTTGAACAGCTGGTAGTTGGTGCCGAGCTTGGCGTTGACCTTGCCCATGTATTCTTCCACAAT
>JAFOFS010000012.1 GCA_017387165.1 Clostridia bacterium | reverse complement strand
GTACTTAGGCATTCATCTACTGAAACAGGGCGTGGCAAGCAGTGTGATTGCCGCTGATGTGAATGAACAGCCCTTGCAAAGTGCTATGGGAAATGCCGCCAAATTTGGTGTCATCAACCAAATGACCTTTCACCTTTCCGATGGTGTGCAGAATATTCCTCGGGATTTTGACTGCATGGTTTGTGCCGGTATGGGTGCGGACACCATGATTTCCATTCTGGAAGCCGCACCTTGGCTGAAGCAGGATTCCTACAGATTGATTTTGCAGTGTCAAAGCAAGCGTCCTGAGCTGCGAAAATGGCTACACGAGGCAGGCTTTCGCATCAATCGGGAAACCCTTGCTAAGGACGGGAAATTTGTTTATACCGTCATGGAAGTGGTTTACGGTGCAGGCGATACGCCCTCACCGGGGCAGTTATTCATTTCCCCTCAACTTTTGGCTGACAAGCACCCTTTACTTTCCGAATATTATGAACGGGTGACGCAGGGTGTACAGCTTGTTTTTTATGGGACTTTACCCTTTGACGACCCCAAGATGGTCTTTTTCCGTCAGGTTTCAGAGGAACTGACCCAAATGGAGGAACAGATTTATGGCAACAATTGCTGATATTTTAACGTGTATCGAAACCTTTGCTCCTGTAAGCATGAAGGAGCCTTGGGACAATGTGGGCTTAAACTGCGGACACCCGGGCAAAGAGGTTTCCACCATTTTGGTATCCCTTGACCCCTCCCATGAGGTCTGTTTGGAGGCAAAGGAAGTGGGGGCCCAGCTTTTACTGACCCACCACAGCTTGATTTGGAAGCCCGGCTTTATTACCGATGCTACGCCTTGGGGTCGGGATGTGCTGTTTCTCATCGAAAACGGCATTGCCTGTGTCAATGCCCACACCAATTTGGACGAATGTCCCGGCGGTGTCAATGATGAACTGGCACGGATTTTGGGCTTGCAAAACGTATCCGTCATTCAGCCCCGTGGTGTAGATTCCAACGGTCAGGAATGGGGCTTACTCCACATGGGCGAGGTTGAACCCCAGTCTTTGGAGGATTTTCTCCCCTTTGTTAAGAGCGTTCTCGGTACGCCTGTGCTTCGCTATGCCGACGGGGGAAAACCTGTCCATCGGGTTGCCGTGGGCGGCGGTGCCTGCGGTACGGAATTTATGGACGCCGTTAACGCAGGTTGTGATACCTTTGTTACCGCAGGCACCACCAGCAGTCGTGCCATTTTGTTTGACCGTGACCAGCATATCGTGGCGGTCGCACAGCGTGAATTTACACAGATTTATCCGAAAGCCGGCTGGGTGGAGCACAATCCGCTGGAGATCTATTCCAGTATCTACAGCGTGATGATGGAAGCGATCACCCAGGCGGATGTTTCGCCGCGCGAGATTGCCGCCGTCGGCATCACCAACCAGCGTGAGACCACCATCGTGTGGGACAAGACCACCGGCCGCCCGATCTACAACGCCATTGTCTGGCAATGCCGCCGTACGGCGGATATCTGCGACGATCTCAACCGTCGCGGATTGTCCGACTACATTCGGGACACCACCGGTCTGCTGCCGGATGCGTATTTCTCTGCCACCAAGATCAAATGGATCTTGGATAACGTCGAGGGCGCTCGCGAGAAGGCGGAGAGGGGAGAACTGCTGTTTGGTACGGTGGACAGCTGGCTGGTGTGGAAATTGACCGATGGGAAAGAACACGTCACCGACTACACCAACGCCTCCCGTACCATGCTGTACAACATTCACGACCTCTGCTGGGACGAACGGCTGCTGCGTGAGCTGGATATTCCGGCCTCCATGCTTCCGACCGTCAAAAACAGCTCGGAGGTATACGGTACTTGCAACATTCAGGGCGTTGCCGTTCCGATCGCCGGCATTGCAGGCGACCAGCAGGCCGCTCTGTTCGGTCAGACCTGCTTTGAGGCAGGGGATGCCAAGAACACCTACGGTACCGGCTGCTTTTTGCTGATGAATACCGGTGACCGTGCGGTCACCTCTCGCCACGGCTTGGTCACCACCATTGCCGTCGGCTTAGACGGCAAGGTGCAATATGCGCTGGAGGGTTCCATCTTTGTCGGCGGCGCGGTCATCCAATGGCTGCGTGACGAACTGCACTTTATCCGTGAGGCACGGGATGCGGAGTATTTCGCAACCAAGGTTCCCGATACCGGCGGCGTGTATTTGGTCCCTGCCTTTGCGGGATTGGGCGCTCCTCACTGGGATATGTACGCTCGCGGTGCGTTGGTCGGTCTGACCCGTGGTACCCGTCCCGAGCATATCATTCGTGCGGCGCAGGAATCCATCGCCTACCAGACCTTTGATCTGGTGGATGCGATGGAAAAGGACGTCGGTTTTTCGCTGAACAGCCTGCGTGTGGACGGCGGCGCCAGCCGCGACCGCTTCTTGATGCAATTTCAGGCGGACGTCCTCGGACGGTCGGTGCACCGTCCTGCGATCCGTGAGACCACCGCATTGGGCGCCGCCTATCTGGCCGGTCTGGCGGTGGGACTGTGGAAGGACACGACACAACTCAAATCCCTTTGGAAAGAGGATACCGTATACGACAGTCAGATGGACGATGCGACTCGTGACCGCCTGATCCGCGGCTGGCGCAAAGCGGTCGGCCGCAGCTTGGATTGGGAGGAACACGAATGAAATTGACGTATCACGGCACTGCCGCCGCCGAGGCGTTTCCCGGTATGTTTTGCACCTGCGACACCTGCGAACGAGCGCGCAAGGCGGGCGGCAGAAATATTCGCGGACGCTCCCAGGCGCTGGTGAACGACGATCTGCTGATCGATTTTCCTGCGGATACCTGTATGCGGGTGCTGGCCGGTCGGCTGGACCTTCCGCATATCTACAACTGCATCATCACCCACTCGCACGGCGATCATTTTTATCCCCGGGACGTCGAGATGCGGTACCCCGTCTATGCGCATATGAAAGAGGAGAAACCCTTTACCTTCTACGGTACGGCGCCGGCCAAGGCGCTGTGGGATGCTGAGGTGGCAAAGCTCGGTCCGAACGAGGCGCGTATGCGGATGCAGCTTGTCAAGCCGTTTGAGACCTTTACGATTGGGCGCTACACCGTGACACCGCTGGAAGCGGATCACGACCCCACCACCGAGCCGGTGTTTTACCTCATCAGCGACGGGGAGAAGAACCTGCTGTATGCCAACGATACCGGCGTGTTTCCCGAGGCAACCTGGGCGTGGTTGGAAGAACACCGCCCGAAGCTGGATATGCTGTCGCTGGACTGCACAGCCGGCCTGTCGGCGGTGTGGCGCAGGCATCATATGAGTCTGGACGTTAACGCCGAGGTGCGCGACCGATTGCGTGAGATGGGCTGCGTTACCGACGATACCGTCTGCTATGTCCACCATTTCTCCCACAACTGCCTGCTGACCTATGACGAGATGGTACCCGTAGCCGCCCAGTACGGCTTTGCGGTATCCTACGACGGCTGCGAGGTTGAATTTTAATCAAAAAAGAGGTTTGAAACGTTTGTTTCAAACCTCTTTTTGTTACGCTTTGACCGTTGCGTCGGTGGTGACCGTGTATTCGGTCACGCCGAGAAACGTTTCGCCGTCGATTTGTAACGCCTGCGGATGTTCCACCCGTACCGTCACTTCGCG
>JAFOFS010000143.1 GCA_017387165.1 Clostridia bacterium | reverse complement strand
GCCCGTCCCTGCATCGCGGAGCATCTGGCGAAGGTTGCGTTGGCGGAAGGCGCGGATGCCATCTGCCACGGTTGCACCGGTAAGGGCAACGATCAGGTGCGTTTTGAGCTGACCCTTAAGGCGTTTGCTCCCGACCTCAAGATCATCGCCCCGTGGCGTGAGTGGGACATCAAGTCCCGCGAGGAGGAGATCGAGTACGCCGAGGCGCACAACATCCCGCTCAAGATCAACCGCGAAACCAACTATTCCAAAGACAAGAACCTGTGGCACCTGTCCCACGAGGGCATGGATCTGGAAAATCCGGCGAACGAGCCGCTGTACAACAAGGAAGGCTTCCTTGAGCTGGGCGTTTCGCCCGAGATGGCTCCCGACCAGCCGACCTACGTCACCATTCACTTCGAGAAGGGTATCCCGACCGCGCTGAACGGCGTCGAAATGGACGGCGTGTCCCTCATCGAAGCGCTCAACGAGATCGGCGGCAAGAACGGCATCGGTCTGCTGGACATCGTCGAGAACCGCTTGGTCGGCATGAAGAGCCGCGGCGTGTACGAGACCCCCGGCGGTGCCATCCTGTACAAGGCGCACAACGTGCTGGAGACCATCACGCTGGATAAGGAATCCGCGCATTTCAAGGACATCATTTCCCAGAAGATGGCGGACATCGTGTACAACGGTCAGTGGTTTACGCCGCTGCGCGAAGCGATCTGCGCTTTCTCCGACAAGCTGCAGGAAACGGTCACCGGCGACGTCAAGCTGAAGCTGTACAAGGGCAATATGATCAACGCGGGCGTGACCTCGCCGTATTCGCTGTACGACGAGCAGACCGCTTCGTTCGGTGAGGACGAGGATTACAATCAGGCGGATTCCGCAGGCTTTATCAATCTGTTCGGTCTGCCGATCAAGATCCGCGCTCAGAAACAGAAAAACTGGGAGAACATCTGATGAAGCTGTGGGAAGGTCGGTTTTCCAAGGAAATCGACAAGAAAACCAACGATTTTAATTCCTCCATTTCCTTTGACTGCCGTATGGCGGAGCAGGATATTGCCGGGTCGCTCGCCCACGTGGCGATGCTGACCGCGCAGGGGATCGTGTCGGCAACTGACGGTGAGGTGATCACCGACGGGCTGTGCGGCATTCTGGAGGATCTGCAAAGCGGCAAGCTGGCCATCGATCCGAACGCCGAGGACATCCACACCTTTGTGGAGCAGACGCTGACCGCCCGTATCGGGGATGCCGGCAAGCGGCTGCACACCGGACGCAGTCGGAACGATCAGGTGGCGCTGGACGTACGCCTCTACCTGCGCGAGCAGGTCAAGGCGCTGCGTGCGCAGCTGGTCGAGCTGGTCGAGGTGCTGACCAATAAGGCGGAGCAGTATGCGGCGACCATTATGCCGGGCTACACCCATATGCAGCGTGCGCAGCCGATCACCTTCGGCCATCATTTGCTGGCGTACGGCGAAATGCTGCTGCGCGACATCGGGCGTCTGGACGACACCTACAAGCGGATGAACGTGTCGCCGCTCGGCAGCGGTGCGCTCGCCGGTACCACCTATCCGCTCGATCGCGAAGCGGTGGCGAACAGCCTGCAGATGGCAGGGGTCACCCACAACTCGCTGGACGGCGTGTCCGACCGTGATTTCTGCGTGGAGCTGGCGGCAGCGCTGTCGCTGGTGATGGTGCATCTCTCCCGTTTCTCGGAGGAGATCATCCTGTGGTGCTCGTGGGAGTTCCGCTTCGTGGAGCTGGACGACGCCTTCTCCACCGGTTCTTCGATTATGCCGCAGAAGAAAAATCCCGATATTGCGGAGCTGGTTCGCGGCAAATCGGGACGCGTGTTCGGCGATCTGATGACTCTGCTGACCGCCCTCAAGGGACTTCCGCTGGCATACAACAAGGATATGCAGGAGGACAAGGAAGCCATTTTCGACGCCTGTGATACGGTGCGGATGTGCTTAACCGCCTTTATCCCGATGATCGACACCATGACCGTCAAGGCGGACAATATGCGGAAAGCGGCGGCAGGCGGCTTTATCAACGCCACCGACTGCGCCGATTATCTGGTGTCCAAGGGACTGCCGTTCCGCGATGCGTACAAGGCGACCGGCTCGCTGGTGGCGCTGTGCATTGCCGACGGTCTGACGCTGGAAACCCTGCCGCTGGAGCGGTATCAGGCGGTATGCGAGCTGTTTGATGAGGACGTGTACGACGCCATTTCGCTGGAGCGCTGCGTTGCGGAGCGGAAGGTGATCGGCGGTCCCTCCCCCGAAAACGTGCGGAAAGAAGCAGCCGCTATGAAAATTCGCCTCCATTCCTGACCATACTAACTGACGGAGCCAACGCTCCGTCAGTTTTTTGTTGGGAGTGAACGCCGATGACCAAAGTCACCGCTTTTCTGCTCAGCTTGTTGGTTTCGCTGACCGTGCTGACCGCCGCTTGTATGTGGGTATTTCCCAAAACCTCCCCCTCCCCTGCGGAGGTTGGTGGGCAGACGCATCGCTTTGAGGACAGCTTTTCGTTGCAGGTCAGCCTGCAAAGCGGCGAGAGTTGCGTCGGCGCCACGCTGCGGTTTGAGCCGGCAGCGGAGCGGATACGGGTGGCGGCAGGAGAAGCGGAGGCGGACCGACGGGCGGTGCTGACCCCCGAGGGGTTGGAGCGGATGCTGGCCGCGCTGGGCAACAACCTGCCGCTGACCTTGTCGGAGCCGGTGCAGGTGTGCGAGCACAACCGTTATCTGAATCTGCCGGCAGGGGCGCAGCTGCTGGCCGCCGAGCAGGTGACGACGCTTTTGCAGCTCCGCCCCGCCCTGTTCCCTGCCGTGGTGGCGGCGACACTCAACACCTACGACGATCCCGTCGCCTTGCTGACCCTGCTGCTGGGTCACAGCGAGGACACCGACCTCTCCGCCAAGGACGGCGCCGCCGTCCGCGACCGGCTGGTGCGGCTGTGGGAATCCGGGCACGGCGGGCCGGCGGTGACCATATAAGAAAAAATTGGGAAAACCCCTTGACTTTTCGCGTGTTCCGTGCTATCATAAGTTCTCGGACGCAGGGAAACGATCCAATATGCGAGTGTAGTTCAATGGTAGAACCCCAGCCTTCCAAGCTGGTCGCGTGGGTTCGATTCCCATCACTCGCTCCATGACTGCGTCCGCAGTCAAAACAGGCGCTTGTAGCTCAGGTGGATAGAGCATCTGCCTTCTAAGCAGAGGGTCAGGGGTTCGAGTCCCTTCAAGCGCGCCATTATTTTTGGATATGGTGGGTATAGCTCAGTTGGTTAGAGTGCCAGGTTGTGGCCCTGGAGGTCGTCGGTTCGAGCCCGATTACCCACCCCAAATAATGGGATATAGTCTAGTGGTAGGACAGCAGACTTTGACTCTGCCCGGGTAGGTTCGATTCCTACTATCCCAGCCAAAAAAGCAGCGTCAGCTGCTTTTTTACTAGGACGGGACAACCACTTTTGGAAGCCGCCGACAGGCGGTTTTTTTGTTTTCGGAAAGGAAGGACGGACGATGCAGGTCAAGACGCTTCTGACAGTGAAGGAGTTTCGCACCCGTTTTGCGAAAACCGTTTCGCCGGAGTACGCCGCCGGTGTCCACACCACCGCAGACGGAATGTGGATCAGCGGAAAATCAACCAAAACCGATTTCTATATGCAGGTGACCAAGCCGGGCGCAGCCTCGCTGTTGGTGCCGCAGGTGCACGGTAAGATTCTCCGCACGGAGGACGGCTGCAACGTCAGCTGGAAAATCCGCCGTTCCAAAGGCGCGTATATCGCGTTGGGAATCAGCGCGGCGCTGTCGATGACGGTTGCCTTTCCGCTTGGCTACACAGCCGTCAGCGCGTTGCAGGCAGCGTGGTTTTCCGACCCGCGGTTTTGGGGACTGGCCATTTCCTTTGCTTTGATTACGGTGGCGGCGCTCGCCGGTGCGGCGCTGGCGCTGTGTCTGCTGTTTTGCACCACCAAACGGAAGCGGGCGCAGCTGCACGCCGAAATGCTCCGCATCATCGGAGAAGAAAACCTTGTGACGGAAGAATAAAACAAACAGCTCGGTGATTTTCACCGAGCTGTTTTTCTTTCTTATTCTTCCACCGGAGTCTTCGGCGCACGGATAGAGGTGCGTACCTTGCGGATCTCGCTGACGTTCGCCACCAGCACTTCCTCGCTGCGGCGGAGCAGATCCTCGGAGAATTCCATCGCGCCTTTGCGCATCTCACGCGCTTTTTGCTGCGCCTGATTGAGCATTTCGCTCGCCTGCTGCTGCGCCTGCTTGGTGATCTCTTCCTGCGCGATCAGCACGCGGGCGCGCTCTTCCGACTTGCGGACGATGTCCTCCGCCTGCTTTTTCGCATCCGCAATGATCTCCGAACGATCCGCCACGATCGCCTTCGCCTGGCGAACCTCAACCGGCAGGTTGGCACGGATACCGTCCAGAATATCACGCAATTTATCCGGGTCAATGAGGCACTTGCCGCCGGTCAGCGGAATGCTCATCGCCTTGTCTACCATATCGTCGATCTGATCCAACAATTCTTCTACTTTCATCGCTTGCTCATCCTTTCGTTTTTTGAAGTACCGCATCCAGCACGCTTGCCGGAACAAAACCCGAAATATCGCCGCCGTATTGGGCGACCTGCTTGACCACGCTGGAGGACAGGTACATCAGATCGGCGCTGGTGGTCAAGAACACCGTTTCCGCATCGGCGTGCAGCTGACGGTTGGTCAGCGCCATCTGAAATTCGTATTCAAAATCGGTAACGGCGCGCAAGCCCTTGACGATCGCATCGGCGCCGACTTGACGGGCATAGTCCGCCAGCAGACCGTCGTACGCATCCACCTCGACGTTCGGGAGTTCGGCGGTGGCGGCGCGGAGCATCGCGACGCGTTCCTCCATCGAAAACAGCGTGTGCTTGGACGCGTTGGTCATCACCACCACGATCACGCGGTCGGACAGCGCCGCCGCGCGGCGGATGATGTCCAAATGTCCGTTGGTCACCGGGTCAAAGCTACCCGGGCAAACTGCCAATTTCATTCTTCTACCTCCCTGCGATACACGCGGACACGGGAACGCCCGTACCGCTTGTCCCTCGCCAGAGTCAATTCCCCGATCGTTTCGGGAAGTTCGGTCTCCGGCGCGGTTTCACAGATGACGATGGCGCCGCGATTGAGCAGCTCGGGAAGGGCCGGCAGCACCGCTGCCGCCATTCCCGACGCATACGGCGGATCAATAAACACGATATCGAATTTTCCGCTCGGACGGCGGCAGAAATCCAGTGCATCCCGTTGCAGCAGGGTGGACTTATCCCCCACGCGGGCGATCTGCAGATTTTGCTTGACGATCGCCGCAGCGGACGAATCGTTTTCCACGAACACCGCGTGATGCGCGCCGCGGCTCAACGCCTCGATGCC
This sequence comes from Clostridia bacterium, assembly GCA_017387165.1. Lineage (GTDB taxonomy): Bacteria > Bacillota > Clostridia > Oscillospirales > Acutalibacteraceae > RGIG426. The sequence continues at coordinate 2,761 of JAFOFS010000143.1, read as the reverse complement.
CATCTGTCCCGAGCCGGCAAACAGGTCCAGTACCGCCCGTCCCTCAACGTCAAACTGAATCATCGAGAAGATGGCTTCCTTGACCCGTTCGGTGGTCGGACGGGTGTGCTCCCCCTCCAGCGTCCGCAAACGGGCGCCGCGAGCAGAGCCGGTAATCACTCTCATCATAAGACGGTTTCCTCCGTCGGTTTAGAAATCGCAGGTGCCGGGCGTACGCGGGAAGGGCAGCACGTCACGGATGTTCTCGATACCCGTGAGGTAGATGAGCAGGCGCTCAAAGCCCATACCGAAGCCGGCGTGGGTGCAGCCGCCGTATTTGCGGAGGTCGAGGTACCAGGACAGCGATTCGGTGGAATGCACCTCGTCCATACGCGCCTTCAACTTCGCGTAGTCGTCCTCACGCTGGCTGCCGCCGGTCAGCTCGCCTGCGCCGGGAACCAGCATATCCACCGCCGCGACGGTGCCGTCGCCGTTATCCTTCATATAAAACGCCTTGATCTCTTTCGGCCAGTTCTTCACGAACACCGGCGATTTGAACGCCACGTCGGTGAGGTACTTCTCGTGCTCCTTGGCAAGGTCGCCGCCGTGGGTCGGCTCATTCTCAAACTCGACGCCCGAGTTGATGAGCATATCGATCGCGTCGTGGTAATCGACACGGGCAACGGTGGATTCCACCAGCGCGGTGAGCTTATCCAGCAGACCGCCGCCGCAGAATTTGTCGAGGAACGCCAGCTCCTCGGGCGCGTTTTCCATCACGTAGCGGACGATAAACTTGAGGTAATCCTCCTCCACGTCCATCAGCTGGTCAAGATCGCAGAAGGCGATCTCGGGCTCGATCATCCAGAATTCGGCCGCATGGGTCTTGGTGTTGGAGTTTTCGGCGCGGAAGGTCGGGCCGAAGGTGTACACGCGCTTAAACGCCATCGCGAAGATCTCCGCCTCCAGCTGACCGGAAACGGTCAACGCCGCTTTCTGACCGAAGAAATCGCGCTTGTAGTCCGGCTCACCCTTCAGCTTCTCCAGCGGAATGGTGGTCACCTGGAACATCTCGCCGGCGCCTTCGGCGTCGTTGGCGGTGATGATCGGAGAATGCACGTACACAAAGTTGTTTTCACGGAAATAGGTGTGGATCGCCTGCGCCGCGATATGACGCACACGGAACGCCGCCTGGAACAGACGGGCGCGGGGGCGCAGGTGGCCGATGGTGCGGAGATACTCCAGCGTGTGCTTTTTCGGCTGCAGCGGATAATCCTCCGGCGCCGCACCCTCCACCTTCACAGACGAAGCGTACAGCTCATAGCCCTGACCGGCGCCGGGCGAAGTGCGGAACACGCCCTCCACCGTGATGGCGGAGCCGTTGGTGATCTTCTGCACCGCCTCAAAATCGGGGGTTTCGGTGTCGTAGACGATCTGCAGATCGGCGGCGATGGTGCCGTCGTAGAACATAATAAAACCGAAGTTCTTCTGCTTGCGGTGGTTGCGGATCCAGCCCTGCACCGTCACCGACTGATCGACAAACTGCTGCGGCTGGCGAAGCAGCTCGCGCAGATCAACTGCTTTTTTCATAGTTTGACGTCCCTCCTTGGGAAAATACAATTATACTTAATAAGTATATCACGAAACTTGCCGCTTGTAAAGTGGGAAAAACAGAAAATCGCGTTGGCGATTGACAACCGTTTTGGACAGTGATACAATAAAGATAACATATTCCGAAAGAGGGGTTTTATGATGTTTTGTCCCAAGTGCGGCGTGGAGATCGCCGAAGGTCTGACCGCCTGTCCTGCCTGCGGCGAGGAGGTCGTCGCTGTTGCTGCGCCGGTTGTGGAGGAGGCTCCCGTTGTGGTGAAGTCGGTGCAGCCGGAGAAAAAAGTTCGTAAAATGAAGTATCTGTTGACCAAAGCGCCGGGCGGCGTCCGTTTTGCCGGTATTGCGGTTTGGGTGCTGACCGTGCTGTTTATCGTGGCGCTGTTTGGCAGCTACAACGCCGCCATCGGCAACTCGTTTGACGAAATTCCGATCGTCAAGGCGGCGGGCTCGTTTATCCCCGATCTGGGCGATCCGAGCGAGCTGACCGAGAAATACGAGGAGGCGCTGGACGAAGCGCTGGACGAGCTGGGCGCCTATCTGGAGTCCGAAAACGAGCTGTCGGCTGAACAGGAGAAAATGCTGGAGGAGCTGCTCGACTCTGCCGAGGAGCTCTCGGACGAGTTCTCAATCCAGAACATCGACGCGGTCTTCGGTCAGCTGGAAACCATCGTGGGTTCCGAAGCCGACGCGCTCGGTGACGTCGAAATGGGCGAGCTGAAGGACGCCTTCACGATGGCCGCCGACGTGTCGCTGATGCTGGATATCGTGAAAATTGCGTTGGCGGTGCTTGCCGCTTTCTGCGGAATCTGGTTCCTGTTCGGCGGTATCTTCCGCTTAAACGGACTCAACATCACCGGCATCGTTTTCCTGCCGCTGTACGTCCTGCCGTTCTGCAGCACGCCGTACGCTCTGGCGCTGATGGCCATGGCCGTGGCAATGATCGTGTTCACCGCCATTGCCTCCACCTCTTACAGACGCTATCGCAGAGGATAATCTCATACAAAAAGCAAAAGGCACCTGCCCCAGCAGGTGCCTTTTTGTGTTTTTGTAGTGAAGTTTGGGCAATGCCCAAGTGAAGCAGCGGCAATGCCGCTGTGAAGTATTGTGCTTCGCACAAAGTGAAGTTCAGTGTGCCACCCACGCCCGCAGGCACTTACGATGCATAGCATCACTT
>JAFOFS010000142.1 GCA_017387165.1 Clostridia bacterium | reverse complement strand
GTCATTGTGGGGCGCAGCTGCTCCAGCAGGCGATACAACAGACCGGCGCCTTCCTCCCGAAACGGGACGCAGCGGCACAGATCGCGGAGGGTCTGCCATGCCTCCTCGTTTGGTGTCAGCGTCTGCAACGCGTACGCCTTTTCGGTGGGGAACAGCGAAAAGCCGAAGGAATAAAACCGCACCTCCTCCCCTGCCGCGGGATGCCACAGCGACTGATAGAGAAGTCCCTTCGGCATATAGAACACGTCCCCGGCGCGGAGAAGCAATTTTCTGCGACGGGTGCGGATCTCCGCCGTGCCGCTCACCAAATATCCGACAAAGTGGGTATCCAGCGGTTCGGTGGTACGGTCGGTCAGGTGAAACTGATGATACCGCACGAGATTAAACTGAAAGGTTTTGGAGAATTCTGCATCTGTCAACCCCATTCACCCCCTTATTTGTGGAGAATTTTACCTGTTTTTTAGAGTATAGTACATTGCACCACACATTGTCAAGTATTAAAATAGTAGTAGAGGTGATAGGAATGAACAGTCAGCAGATTGTTTTTGTACAGACCAACGTCGTCGAGTTGCGGGAAACGGAGTTAGCCGACCCGAAAGCGGGCGAGGTGCAGGTAAAGCTGGCGGTTTCGTCGGTCAGCAGCGGCACCGAGCGCGCCAATCTGAGCGGCAGCCGTTCGGTCAGCGTGATGGCGCCCGAGGAGACGGAGGCGGTATTCCCCCGCTATCCCGGTTATTCTTCGGCAGGCGTGATCGTCAAGGTCGGCGACGGAGTAACCGATTTCAAGGTTGGCGACCGCGTTGCGTTGTGGTGGAGCGTCCATGCGAGCGTGCAGAACATCGCGGCGGAAAACGTTCTGCCGATCGGCAACGTACCGTTTGAGGATGCGGCGCTGTTCCATATCGCGACCTTCCCCCTGGCGGCCATCCGCAAGTGTCGCCTGGAGTTGGGCGAAAGCGCCGTCGTCATGGGAATGGGCATACTCGGTCTGCTGGCGGTGGCGTTGCTCAAGAGCGCCGGTGCCGCCCCCATTATTGCGGTGGATCCGCAGGCAGATAAGCGGCAGAAAGCGCTTGCATGCGGCGCGGACGTTGCGCTGGACCCGTACGACCCGTCTTTTGCCGATACGGTCAAGCAATTGACCGACGGCGGCGCCAAGGTGGGCATCGAGGGTACGGGCGTCGGCGCCGGATTAAACGGCATCTTGGATTGTATGGCACGCTATGGGCGGGTCGCGTTGTTGGGCTGTACCCGTAGCAGCGATTTCACCATCGATTACTATCGCAAGGTACACGGTCCCGGCATTTCGCTGATCGGCGCACACGCCGCTGCCCGTCCCTCCGCTGACAGCTACGGCGGTTGGTGGACGCAAAAGGAGGATATGGCGGCGCTCAAAAAGCTGACCGAGCACGGGCGATTGCAGCTTGCCGCCTTGGTGGACGAGGTACATCGCCCCGACGAGTGCCGAGCGGTGTACGAGCGGTTGGTCACCGACCGCTCCTTCCCCATTGTGCAGTTCGATTGGAGGACGTAATATGGGCAAGATCCGTATCGC
>JAFOFS010000011.1 GCA_017387165.1 Clostridia bacterium | reverse complement strand
GTGAATGATATGCGAGGATTAATGCAGATATATAAAGATTCTTTCGAGAAGCTGCGCGTGCGGCATGAGCAGCTCACGCAGGAGATTCTGACCTATGATAAGCGGGTGGCCCTGCTTGAGGAGGACATGGACGAGTTGCAGGAGGTGATGCGTATGATGCGCCCTTATCTGGCGGAGAAATGAGCGGTGGCAGTACGGTCGTTTCGTTGCCCCGGCTCATCGGCGGTGGATATCGCCGCTTCTGGGACTGTCGCAAACGCTATCGTGTTGTAAAAGGGGGGAAAGCGTCTAAAAAATCGTCCACCACAGCGCTGTGGTACATCGTTCATTTAATGAAATATCCCGCGGCAAATCTTTTGGTAGTGCGGCAGGTTTATCGCACGCATGCCGACAGTACCTTTGCACAGCTCAAATGGGCGATCAAGCGCCTGCAAGTCGAGCACCTGTGGCAGGCGAGCCGTGAGCCGCTGGAATTACGGTATCTGCCGACGGGTCAACGCATACTTTTTCGCGGACTGGACAACGTCGAGAAGATCGCATCCACTACCGTTGAGCAAGGCGTGTTGTGCTGGGTATGGGTGGAGGAGGCGTTCGAGGTCCCCCGCGAAGCAGATTTTGACAAGCTCGATCTGTCTGTGCCGCGTGGTGAGGTCGCGCCGCCGCTGTTTAAGCAGACGACGCTCACATTTAACCCATGGAACGAGAATCACTGGCTAAAAAGTCGCTTCTTCGACCATGAGGACGAGCAGGTGCTGGCGATCACCACCGACTATCGCTGCAACGAGTTCCTTGACGACACCGACCGCGCCCGTTATGAGCAGATGCGGGTGAATAACCCGCGGCAATTCGCCGTCGCAGGACTCGGACAATGGGGACACAGTGAGGGACTGGTGTTTGAAAATTGGACGGTGGAGCCGTTTTCACTCGGCGACCTGCGGCAGGATGGGCTGCGGCACATCTTCGGGCTGGACTACGGCTATACCAACGATCCCACCGCTTTCATCGCGGCGGCGGTGGACGAGGGGGAGAAGCGCATCTACATCTATGACGAGCATTACGAGACCAAGATGCTCAACGGCGACATCGCCGCGATGATTATCCGAAAGGGATATCAGAAGGAGCGTATCCGCGCCGACAGTGCTGAGCCGAAATCCAACGACGATCTGCGGCGCCTCGGCATCGGACGGGTCCAGCCCGCACGCAAGGGGCCCGATTCGGTGACGGCGGGTATCGCCCGCCTGCAGGAGTATTGCCTGATCGTTCATCCGCGGTGCGTGCATACGGCGGCGGAACTATCTGCGTATTGCTGGCAGAGCGGCGCGCGGGAGGGGACGTTTGTCAACCGTCCCGCTGACCGCGACAATCACTTAATGGATGCGCTGCGCTATGCGATGGAGGATGCGCCGCGTGTGGTCAACAAAGGCAAACCCCGTCGCTACGGGTTTGGCGGCGGCTGGAACGAATAGAAAGGAGAATAAACAAAGCGTATGTTTTTGATCGGATTTATCGGCGGTGTGCTGCTGATGCTGCTACTGATGTTGCTGTGCGACGACGGCGAAGATCGCTTTGACGACGAGTCGGAGGAAGTATCGATGCTCCAGGAGGTGCAGACGGAGCTTAACCGCCGACAGACACGCAATTTTCTGTATTAC
>JAFOFS010000141.1 GCA_017387165.1 Clostridia bacterium | reverse complement strand
GCAGACGCACATGGGCGTCTCCACCTCGACCTCCTCCAGCGGCAGGTCGCGGAGCGCCTCATAGCACAAAAATTCGGTGATCTCACGAATCAACTCGCGAAATTCCTTGGACGCGGTGTTCTTATCCCGCAAAATCGCCATCTTGTGATGGATCAGCGGATGATCGGCAACAAAAATCTGACTCATAATGATACGCTCCTTTATATTAAGTGTTCAAATTCAATCTGGCTTTCAGCTCCCGTTCCGCCTGCGGCACACGCAGGTAGATCGGCTGCAGCGCGGCTGCGGTGACCGTCCCCTCGCTTGCGGCGACGGCGGCGGCTTCCAGCGCCACTCCGACCGCATCCTGCATCCGCAGAGCAGGCGGCGCGGCGGTCACCTGCGGCAGGTCGGCCAGCGCCTTCAGCGCCACGTCGGCACCGTCCCCCATCAACACCACGCGGGAGTGGGCGGTCAGCTGCTCTCGCAGGTCATCCAGCGAGATCGCCTGATCGGGAGTCAAACGGGTGATCCCACCGTCCTTCAGCGAAAACAGAGCGGTATACACCTGCTGACAACGGGCATCCATCACCGGACAAAGGGTCAGTTCCTCCGGCATACCCTCCCACATACGCGCCATAGCGCCCAGGGTGGACACGCCGACACACGGCGTACGGTGCGGCAGAGCCAAACCCTTGACGGCGGCGACGCCGATGCGGACACCGGTAAACGAGCCGGGGCCGGCCGCAACCGCCAGCAAATCCATCTGCGACAAGGTATAGCCGCAGGAGGCCAGCGTCTGCTCCACCATCGGCAGCAAGGTGCGGCTGTGGGTCAAGCCTGCGTTGACCGAAAACCGACCGACCACGCGGCCGTCTGCGGTCACACAGCAGGAGGCCGCCGTAGCGGTCGTTTCCACTGCGAGTACGTTCATTGCGGTTCCTCCGTTTCCAACAGGCGGTCGGTATCCGACAGGCGGGTAAACCGAACGCGACGGGTATCGACGGGCAACGCCCCCTCAATATTCTCGCTCCATTCGGTCACCACGATCGCGCCTTGGTCGATATACTCAAAAAAGCCGGTCGTTTCCAAATCCTCCCAGCCGGAGATGCGGTACATATCGAAATGCACCAGCGGCGGTTGTCCGCCGTAATCGTTGACGATCGCAAAGGTGGGGCTGGACACCTCCGCCTCCGGGCAAAGCGCCTGCGCCATACCGCGCACGAAGGCGGTCTTGCCCATACCGAGACCGCCGTACAACGCGACCACACCGCCGCCGGTCAGCTCCTCGGCATAGCGTTTGCCTGCCGCTTCGGTCTCCGCGACCGAATGGGTCTCCCATTTCACCTTACGCCACCTCCTGCACAGAATGTGCCATTTTACTCATATATAAAAGCATTATAACATAATTTTTTCTAAAATGGTAGTCCTAATCTTGATTTTATACAGAAAAAAAGTTATAATAATTTCGTTCCATTGAAAAAAGGAGGTGTGACCGTGCGCAGTTTACGGCGAAAAGAAAATCCGCTGAAGCTTTTTATGAATCAAAACGATCTGGCGTTGATGCTCGTTTGCCTGTCGGCCTCGCTGTTCGGCGTGCTGTTGGTGTATTCCGACGCGGTCACCTCCGATCTCGGCATCCGCAGTGCCATCGTCCAGGCGGCCGCCTCGCTGATGGGCTTCGGCGTGGCGTTCGTGATGTCCTTGTTCGACTACGAGGATCTCTGCCGTCTGTGGCCGGTCTGGATGGGCATTGCCGCCACGCTGGTGCTGCTGACCTTCACCCCACTGGGATTAAACGTGGCCGGCACCGACGATACCGCTTGGCTGGGCATTCCGCCCTGGTCGGACGATCCGTTCCTCACCTTTCAGCCGTCCGAGCTGCTCAAGGTCGCCTTTATCATCACCTTTGCCAAGCATCTCGATGCGGTGGAGGATCACATCAACACCCCGACCACCCTCCTCCTTCTCGCGCTGCACGCCGGCGGCTGCATCGGGCTGATCTTCCTGCAGGGCGACGACGGCACCGCGCTGGTGTTCGCCTGCATCATCCTGATGATGCTGATCGTTGCCGGACTGCATCCGATGATTCTCGCAGGCGGCGCGGCGGCGGTGGCGATCGCTCTGCCCATCCTGTGGCTGAATCTCGACGAGCAGAAGCTCGCCCGTATTCTGGCGCTGTTCCACGTTGAGGATTACCTGCAGACCGAGGGCTGGCAGCAAGCACAAGGGCTCTCCGCCATGGCGACCGGCGGCTTTGACGGCGTCGGCTTTCTGGAGGGAAACCACAACGGTCTGTTTGCCCGTAACAACGACTTCGTCTTTTCGATCGCCGCCGAGGAATTCGGCTTTATCGGGGGACTGATGCTGCTGCTCATTCTCGCCGCCGCCCTCGCCCTCATCCTGCGCACCGCGCTGAAATCACGGGATACGCTCGGCCGCCTGCTCTGCGTCGGCGTGATGTCCATGATCGGTTTTCAGATTCTCATCAATCTCGGTATGGTGCTGCGTGTGCTGCCCGTCATCGGGATCACCCTGCCGTTTATCTCAGCCGGCGGCACTTCTGCCGCCACCATCTGGCTGTCCATCGGATTGGTGCTGTCCGTATACCACACCACGCGTCTGCGCCGTCCCGAACGGCTTTTCCGCTAACAACAAAAAACTACCCCCGACATCGGTCGGGGGTAGTTTTTTGTTTACTTCAACATTTCCAAAAATTCCGCTTCGTCGATGATCCGAATACCGAGCGTCTGCGCCTTGGTGAGCTTGCTTCCCGCATCCTCGCCTGCCAGCACGATGCTCGTTTTCTTGGATACGCTGCCGGAGGTTTTGCCGCCGTATTGTTCGATGAGCGCCGACGCTTCGCTGCGCCCCATCGTCGGGAGCGTGCCGGTCAGCACAAAGGTCAGCCCGACAAAGCGGTCGTCCTTTCGCTCGGTCAGGCAGGTCATATTCACCCCTGCCTCCTGCAGTTTCTCCACCGTCAGACGGTTTTGCTCCTCCGCAAAGAAGGACACCACGCTGTCGGCCAGCACGCCGCCGACGCCGTCAATACGCGCCAGATCCTCCGCATCCGCGGCCATCAGCGCCTCCATCGTGCCGTAATGCTCCGCCAGCACCTTGGCCGCCTTTTCTCCGATATGGCGGATGCCCAGCGCAAACAGCAGACGGTACAGATCGTTGCCACGGGATTTGTCGATGGCGGCCAGCAGGTTATCCGCCGATTTCTCACCGAGACCCTCCATCGCGGCGATCTCTTCCTTTTTCAGCGTATACAGATCGTATGCGGCGCGGATCTTTCCCTCTGCGATCAGCTGCTCCACCACCGCCGTTCCCAGGCCGTCGATGTCCATTGCCGGACGGGAAACGAAATGGATGATGTTGCGGCACAACTGCGCCGGACAGCCGGCATACACGCAGCGGGTCGCCGCTTCTCCCTCCACCCGCACGGTCGGCTGACCGCAGGACGGGCAGACCGACGGCAACGTAAACCGACGGTGGTCGGCGGCTTTCTCCGCCACACGCACCACCTCGGGGATGATCTCGCCTGCCTTGCGAAGCACCACCGTATCCCCGATGCCGATGTCCTTTTCGTTGATGTAATCCTGGTTGTGCAGCGTCGCACGGGACACGGTGGTTCCGGCCAAGGTCACCGGCTCAAACACGCCGGTCGGGGTGAGCACGCCGGTGCGCCCCACCGTCACCTCCACGTCCAGCAGACGGGTGAGCTTTTCCTCCGGCGGATACTTGTACGCCAGCGCCCATTTCGGGAATTTGGAGGTGGAGCCGATCTGCTCACGCTGTGCGAGATCGTCCACCTTGACCACCGCGCCGTCGATGTCAAACGGGAGTCCCGAGCGGATCTCACCGATCCGCTCGATCTCGGCGCACAGCTCGTCTGCCGTGCGGCAGACGGTATAAAACGGGATAACCGACAGACCCAGCGCTTTCATCCGTTCGATGGACGCCGCGTGGGAGGTGACCTGCTCCCCTTCGATCAGCTGCACGTTAAAGGCAAAAATGGACAGACCGCGGCGCGCCGCTACGGTCGGATCCTTTTGACGCAAGCTGCCGGCGGCGGCGTTACGGGGATTTTTGAACGGCTGCTCGCCGTTTTCCTCCTGCGCCGCGACCAGCGCCGCAAAATTGTCGTGCGGCATATACACCTCGCCGCGGACGATCAGCCGCGAAACCGGCTCAGTCAGCCGATCGGGGATCGCCGCAATGGTGCGGAGGTTGGCGGACACGTCCTCGCCCACCTCGCCGTTGCCGCGGGTCGCACCGCGGTAAAAGATACCGTCACGGTACTCGATGGCGGTGGACAGACCGTCGATCTTCGGCTCAACGACGTACACCGGATCGGACACCGTTTCACGGATACGCGCATCAAAGCTGCGCACCTCATCCAGCGAAAACACGTCCTGCAGGCTGCCGAGCAGCACCTCGTGGCGCACCTCGGTAAACAGACGGGACAGCTCGCCATGGACACGCTGGGTGTAACTGTCGGGGGTGATGAGGTCGGGATACGCCGCCTCCAGCTCCTTCAGCTCGCGGGTCAGCGCGTCAAACTCATCGTCCTCAATCTCGGGGCGATCGTTATCGTAATATAAACGGCTGTGATAGTCGATGACGGCGCGAAGCTCCTCGATCCGCTTCGCCGCTTGCTCATAGGTCATAAGGCGACCTCCTTCATAGATTACCTATCTATTATACCACACTCGTTTCGCGGTTTCCACATAAATTTTTCTTAAATTCGAAAACGAGAAAAAGTGGTCTATAAACGAGAAAAAACGAGAAAAACGGAGTTTTGATATTGTTAAATAAAAATTTGCAAAAAAAGTGTTGACAAGCGGCAAGGGGTGTGGTATTATCTCACTTGCGCTAAAAAATAAGCCAAAAAATACGAAACAGGAGGAATTGTTTCAATGTCTACGTTTATGCAGAAACCGGCTGAAGTCAGCCGCAATTGGTACGTCATTGACGCCGCCGGCAAGCCGCTGGGTCGCGTTGCCGCTATGGCCGCCACCTTGCTCCGCGGCAAGAACAAGCCGACCTTCACGCCCCACGTTGACTGCGGTGACCACGTCATCATCATCAACTGCGCGCAGGCCGTGCTGACCGGCAACAAGCTGGAAAACAAGTTCTACCATCATCATTCGGGTTTCGTCGGCGGTCTGAAGTCCGTCCAGTACAAGACCCTGATGGCCAAGAACCCGACCAAGGCGATGGATCTGGCGGTGGGCGGCATGCTCCCGCACAACTCGATCGGTCGCGTGGCCGCCACCCGTCTCCGCACCTATGCCGGTGCTGAGCACGATCACGCCGCGCAGAAGCCGGTCGTGTACGAACTGTAAGGAGGTTATTGACGATGGAATACAACAAGAGACCGTATTTCTACGGCACCGGCCGCCGCAAGAGCTCCGTGGCCCGCGTCCGTCTGTATGCCGGTAACGGCAGCATCAAGATCAATGGCCGTGATATCGACGACTACTTTGGTCTGGATACCCTGAAACTCATCGTGCGTCAGCCGCTGGCTCTCACCGGTCTGACCGAGAAATTCGACATCGAGTGCCGCGTTGTCGGCGGCGGTGTGTCCGGCCAGGCCGGCGCCATCCGTCACGGTGTCTCCCGCGCTCTGCTGCAGTACGAGGACGGCGCGCTCCGTTCCGAGCTGAAGAAGGCCGGTTTCCTCACCCGCGATCCGCGTATGAAGGAGCGTAAGAAGTACGGCTTGAAGGCCGCTCGTCGTGCGCCGCAGTTCTCCAAGCGCTGATTTCGCGACTTATCCCGTATGTGCAAAAATCCGCATCGGTTGCCGATGCGGATTTTTTCTTTTTCCCGCGTTCTTTTCTTTTTATCCGCGTCGAAATTTCGGCGCGGATACTTGCTTTTTTTGCGGCATCTGCTATAATGGCTTTGACTTTGATTTCGAGGTGCTTTTATGAGATCCTACACTCGCCTGAAATGGGCGTGCTACACCGGCAACATCACCATGTCGGTCATCGGCAATCTGACGCCGCTCCTGTTCCTGACCCTGCGGTCGCTGTACGGCATTTCCTACTCGCTGCTCGGGCTTTTGGTGCTGATCAATTTTACTACGCAGTTGGCGATCGACCTGGTGGTTTCTTTCTTTTCCCATAAATTCAATATCGCCGCCACCGTCAAGAGTATGCCGCTGATCGGCGCGGCCGGTCTGCTGCTGCTCGGCGCGGCGCCGTTTCTGTTTCCGCAGCACGTGTACGTCGGTCTGGTACTCGGTACGGTGGTCGCCTCCGCGGCGAGCGGTCTGGCAGAGGTGCTGATCAGTCCGGTCATCGCCGCCATTCCGGCCGAAAATCCCGAACGGGAAATGAGCAAGCTGCACGCGGTATACGCGTGGGGCGTGGTGGCGATCATTCCGCTTTGTACCCTCTTTTTGCATTTCGGCGGCGGCGAAAACTGGATGTGGCTGCCGATGCTGACCGCCCTTTTTCCGCTGTTCTCCGCGTTCCTGTACGCCGGAGCGGAGATCCCCGTCATCGAAACCCCGGGTCGGGTATCCCGCGTTTTGGAATTTATGAAAAACAAAACCCTGTGGCTGTGCGTGATCGGCATCTTCCTCGGCGGCGCGTCGGAGGTGACGATGGCGCAATGGAGCAGCAGCTATCTGGAGCAGGTCGGCATTCCGAAGCTGTGGGGCGATATTTTCGGAGTAGCGCTGTTCGGCGCGACCCTCGGCCTCGGCCGGACGCTGTACGGTAAGATCGGCAAAAACGTGGAGCGTGCGTTGTTTTGGGGCGCGATCGGCGCCTCGGTCTGCTACCTCGTGGCGGCGGTCACCTCGGTTCCGCTGATCGGTCTGGTGGCCTGCGCGGTGACCGGCTTCTGCGTTTCCATGATGTGGCCGGGCAGTCTGGTGGTGGCATCCGACCGTTTCCCCGACGGCGGCGTCTTCGTCTTTGCGATGATGGCGGCAGGCGGCGATCTCGGCGCGTCGGTCGGTCCGCAGCTGGTCGGCAGCGTGGCCGACACGGTGCTCAGCATTCCGGCGCTGACGGCGTTGGCCGAGCGCTGGGCGCTTACTCCCGATCAATTCGGTATGAAATGCGGGTTGCTGATCGGCGCATTGTTCCCGTTGGCAGGTATCGGCGTGTACGCCGCCGTCCGTCAAATGCGAAAAAGTCTATAAAAAAGGGCAAAAAATCCGCAAAATCGGGTTTACACGCGCCCGTTTTTATGTTATACTGATCGCATCAAATACCTGCTCGCGGCAGTTCATAATAGGGAGTGTATGAGGATGTCGGAAAAAATTACAGCAAATACCATCTTCTCGCAGGTGACGCAGGTCGCCCCGCTGAAGCTGATCATCATGCGCGGCGCCGAGGAATTCGGTACCAAACTGGATCACTATCTTGTGAAATGGGCGCGCAGCGCAGGTGTCGAAGTGGACACCTTCATTTTGCCGCACAAGTGCCCCCGCTTCTCCTCCGGCGACGGTAAGGCGGTGTTGGAGGGCAGCGTCCGCGGCAAGGATCTGTTCATCCTCGTTGACGTCGGCAACTACAACTGCACCTACAAGATGTTCGGCAAGGAGAATATGATGTCCCCCGACGATCACTACCAAGACCTCAAGCGTGTGATTCAGGCCGCTGCCGGCAAGGCTCACCGCATCAACGTCATCATGCCCACCCTCTACGGCGGTCGTCAGCATCGCCGTAACTACCGCGAGTCGCTCGACTGCGCCTGGATGTTGCAGGAGCTGCAGTCGATGGGCGTGGAGAATATCCTCACCTTCGATGCGCACGATCCCCGTGTGATGAACGCCGTGCCGCTGCTCGGTCTGGATAACTTCATGCCGCAGTACCAAGTCCTCAAGGCGCTGTTCCGCGCCATTCCCGACGTCCGCCCCGATGCGGAGCATATGATGATCGTGTCCCCCGACGAGGGCGGTATGAACCGCAACGTGTACTACGCCTCGGTGATGGGTCTCGATCTCGGTATGTTCTACAAACGCCGCGACTTCTCCCGCGTGGTCAACGGTCGCAACCCGATCGTGGCGCACGAATACCTCGGTCGCAGCGTGGAGGGAATGGACGTGTTCATCGCGGACGATATCATCTCCTCGGGCGAATCCATGCTGGATATCGCCTACGAGCTGAAAGGCCGCAACGCCGGCCGCATCTTCCTGTATGCGACCTACGGTCTGTTCACCAACGGTCTCGCCGCGTTTGACGAGGCGTATGAAAAGGGGCTCATCGGCGGTGTGTTCTGCACCAACCTGACCTACTCCACGCCGGAGCTGCTCTCCCGTCCGTGGTTCCACTCGGTGGATATGTCCAAGTACGCGTCCTACATCATCGCGACCCTCAACCACGACGTGTCGGTCAGCACCCTGCTCGACACCCACGATAAGATCAGTTCCCTGCTGGCCAACTTCCGCGCCGGCAAGAGCGAATAAGAACCCAAAAAGGCGTGTCGGAAGACACGCCTTTTCTTGAAAGAGAGGTGACAAGCCGTGCTGGAAACCGTATTGAATCAACTAAACGAGCGGGACGTGTACCCGTTCCATATGCCGGGGCATAAGCGCAATCCCGCCTTTGCGTTTGCGGAGTGTCCGATACGGCTGGACGTCACCGAGACCCCCGACACCGACGATCTGCATCATCCGAGCGGACCGCTTGCAGACAGTATGGCGCTGGCCGCCCGTCTGACGGGAAGCCGTCGGGCGTGGCTGACGGTCGGCGGTTCCACCGTCGGACTGTTGGCCGGCATTGCCGCCGTCTGCCGACGCGGCGATACCGTGCTAGTCGCTCGCAACTGCCACCGTTCGGTGGCGCACGCGCTGGCGCTGTGCGGCGTCCGCCCCGTGTGGCTGATTCCCGAATGGAACGCCGTCCTCGGCGTGTACGGCAGGTTGACCCCCGAAACGGTGGCAACCGCACTGGCGGCGCATCCCGAAGCGAAAGCGGTGATCCTCACCTCCCCGACCTACGAGGGGGTAACCTCGGATATTGCCGCCATTGCCACGCTGACCCACGCCGCCGACGCGACGCTGCTGGTGGACGAGGCGCACGGCGCCCACTTCGGCTTATCGCCGTTCTTCCCCCGCTCGGCGGTGACCCTCGGCGCGGATATCGTTGTCCAAAGCCTGCACAAGACCCTCCCGGCACCGACCCAGACAGGGGTGGTGCACCTCTGCTCCGACCGCGTGAGCGAGCAGGAGATCGCCTATCAACTGGCGGTGTACCAGACCAGCAGCCCGTCCTATCTGCTGCTGTGCGGCGCCGACCGTTGCCTGCG
>JAFOFS010000140.1 GCA_017387165.1 Clostridia bacterium | reverse complement strand
GGGGAGGTTTTGGGAGAACTGAAGCAGCTTTTCCGCCCCGAATTACTGGGGCGCATTGACGAGATCATTCCCTTTGAGCCGCTGACCGCCGCTCAAACGGCGGAAATCGCCCGTCGCCTGCTGGCAAGACTGCAGGAACGGTTGTCCGAACGCGAGCTTTCGCTGTCGGTCAGCGAGGAGGCGATCGCCGCCATTGTCAATAACGGCAGCGATCCGCTGTACGGGGCGAGACCTTTACGGCAGACCATACGCCGACAAGTGGAGGATCCGTTGGCAAAACGCCTGCTGGGCGGCGAATTCACGGCAGGGGAAACGGTGTTCTTGGATTTTCGGGAGGGAACTTTTCTTCTTTCTACCCCTATCGCACCTGCTTCGCATTGACAGCGCAGGCGCGTCGTGTTACTATTAAGGATATAAAAAGGAGGTGACTCTATGGGAGATCGCGTGATCCTGCATATCGATTGCAACAGCTTTTACGCGTCGGTTGAGCAGGTCTTCCGTCCCGAGCTGGCCGACGTACCGATGGCGGTATGCGGCGATCCGGAGGGACGCCGCGGCATCATTTTAGCCAAAAACGAAAAAGCCAAAGCCTACGGAGTCGCCACCGCCGAAACCATCTGGCAGGCAAAGCGGAAATGCCCCGATCTGGTGCTGGTACCGCCCCGTATGGACGAGTACCGCCGCTTTTCCCGTCGTATCAACGCCATTTATGCGGAGTACACCGATATGGTGGAACCGTTCAGCCTGGACGAATCTTGGCTGGACGTCACCGCCAGCCAGCAACTCTTTGGCGACGGAAAGACCATTGCCGATACCATCCGCCGCCGCGTGCGAGAGGAGATCGGTGTGACCGTCTCGGTCGGCGTGTCGTTCAATAAGGTGTTCGCCAAACTCGGCAGCGACTATAAAAAGCCGGATGCCACTACCGTCTTTTTGCGGAAGGATATGGAAAAAACGGTGTGGACGCTGCCGGTCAACTCGTTGCTGTTTGTCGGTCGCTCGGCGGCCAACACGCTGGCAAAATCGCATATCGAAACGATTGGCGACCTGGCGCGTACCGACCGCGATCTGCTGGTGCGCCTGCTGGGCAAACTGGGGGATACGCTGAGCGACTACGCCCGTGGTCTGGACGATGCTCCCGTGGCGAAGCTGGGGGACGTCCGCGAGGTCAAATCGGTGGGAAACGGAATGACCTTTCGCCGCGATCTGGTGACCGAGGAGGATATCCGTGTTGGACTGCACGTGCTGTGCGACAGCGTGGCGCACCGCCTGCGCCGCAGCGGTCTCCGCGCCTGGACGGTGCAGGTGACCATCAAGGACACCGACCTCAAAAGCATTACCCGTCAAACCACCTTGTCCCGCGCCACCGACCTGTCCTCCGAAATGCTGACCGCCGCGATGACGCTGACGATGGCCAACCGCCCGAAGGCGATTCGGATGCTGACCGTCACCGTGTCGGGATTGACCGACCAAACGACGGGGGAGCAGATCTCGCTGTTTGCGGATGAACAACTGCCCGACGTGGATCGCCAACGTCGGCTGGAACATACGCTTGACCGCCTGCGTGACCGCTACGGCTGGAGCTCGGTGCGCCCCGGAGCAACCCTGCAAAACGATTTGGGAATAGCCGAATCGGCTCCGCGTGGGGCAGAGGACGAGGACTGAAAGAAAAGTAAAAATATTTTGCGAAAACCACTTGACAAAATGCCTCGGTATCGGTATAATAGCAATGCTGTCGAAAATCCGACAGCGCAATGGCCCGGTAGTTCAGTTGGTTAGAACGCTAGCCAGGGTCACCGTCTGACCCACACAGTCCTGGAAACCGATGAGTTCTTCCGCAGCTTAGTGGTTGATGACGCAGACAGAGCTGTTATTGGCAACGTCCGCATGTTTCAGCCACCGACCCATAGACAGCTGCATATTCTGAATTTCATAGTAAGCAGCGGTGGTACCGTAAACGGTGACACTGCCGTAATTGGCGCCGTGCTTGCCTACCACGGCACTGTTTTTGTAGGGCGCCAGCAGGCCGATGTCCGGTTCTTCCATCCAGGCATCCAGGTCCGGCAGCCGGACAGGCTTGCCCTTGTCGTCGATGATGGTGGCGGAAACCATGGAGCTGCCCAGTTCCGAGACCTTATCGGTAACGGAGGTGGTAGCGCCGTTGACCAGACTCACCAG
>JAFOFS010000139.1 GCA_017387165.1 Clostridia bacterium | reverse complement strand
GAGCACGACAAGCTGCTGATGATCGACGAGGTGCAGACCGGCAACGGTCGCACCGGCAAGCTGTACGCTTTTCAGCACTACGGCATCTCGCCGGACGTGGTCAGCACCGCCAAGGGCTTGGCCGGCGGTCTGCCGTTTGGCGCGATTCTCATCGGTGAGAAAGCGGAGGGAACGCTGGTGGCCGGTACTCACGGCTCCACCTTTGGCGGCAACCCCGTCTGCGCGGCGGCAGCCAACAGCATTGTGGATCGCTTGACCGACGACCTCTTTGCGGAGATCGAAGCCAAGTACGCCTATTTCTGCGAAACGATGCAAAACGCCGATGGCGTGGCGGAGATCGCCGGCAAAGGCTTTATGCTCGGCATTCTGCCGTCCAAGAAAACAGCGGCGGACGTGGTACGCGAGTGCCGCGAAAACGGTCTGCTGGTATTGACCGCAAAGAATAAGGTTCGCCTGCTTCCGGCGCTGAACATCGGCTGGGAGGAATGGAAACAAGGCTTGGAAATTTTGAAAGGAGTGCTTGCTCAATGACCCAAAAGCATCTGTTGAAACTCGGTGACTGGTCAACCGCCGACATTATGGAAACGCTCGACCTTGCCGATAAACTGAAATACGAGAACAAACACGGCATTCGCCACCACCATCTGGCAGGTCAGACCCTCGGTATGATCTTCCAGAAATCGTCCACCCGTACCCGCGTGTCCTTTGAAACGGGTATGTACCAGCTGGGCGGTCAGGCGCTGTTCCTCAGCAATCGCGACCTGCAGATCGGTCGCGGTGAGCCGGTGGAGGATACCGCCCGTGTGCTGTCCCGCTATTTGGACGGCATTATGATCCGCACCTTTGCTCAGCAAGAGGTGGAGGATCTCGCCAAATACGGCTCCATCCCGATCATCAACGGTCTGACCGACTATTGTCATCCCTGTCAGGTGCTGGCCGACCTGCAGACCATTCGCGAGCATAAGGGAAATCTGGATGGCCGCAAACTGTGCTTCATCGGTGACGGCAACAATATGGCCAACTCGCTGATCGTCGGCTGTCTGAAAGCCGGTATGAGTGTTTCGGTCGCCTGCCCGAACGGCTATCAGCCGGATGCCGACATTATGAAATGGGCGAATGAGACCGGTCGCTTCACCTGCACCGACAACGTGCTGGAGGCGGCGGCGGATGCCGACGCGCTGTACACCGACGTGTGGGCGTCGATGGGGCAGGAGGAAGAGGCCAAGGCTCGCCAGAAGATCTTTGCCGGCTACCAGATCAACGCCGACGTGATGAAGGTCGCGGCAGCGGACGCGATGGTGATGCACTGCCTGCCTGCCCACCGTGGCGAGGAGATCACCGCCGACGTGATGGAAGCTCACGCCGATGAGATCTTTGACGAGGCGGAAAACCGCCTGCACGCGCAAAAGGCGGTTATGGTCCTGCTGATGCAGAAATAAAAGCAAAAAGAAAAAAGTCGTTTGAGGATTTCTCAAACGACTTTTTTTATGTACTTATTTCAGCCCCTGCTTTTTCAGGAAAATCCACATCACCAGACGCTGCGGCAGCAGCTTGGCGGCGACGTGCTGGAACTTGTTGAGCGCGCCGTGTACCGACATATCCTTGCCGCGTCCTGCGTCGCGAATGGCGGTCTTGACCACGTCCTCCGCGCGGTACATCACCTCGTACTTGGTGACCACCGCATTGCCGGGATGCTCGTGGACGTTATCAAAGAAGTTGGTACCGACCCAGTACGGACACATACAGGTGACCGTCACACCCTGCCGCTTGACTTCCTTTGCCATTGCACGGGAATAACTGCGGACAAACGCCTTGGTCGCGCCGTACAGACCGACGTAGGGCAGCGGCTGGAAGGCCGACGCCGAGCCGGTGTTGATCATATGCGAGCCTTTGGGCATATAGGGGAGAGTGCGGATGGCCATATTGACCACGCCGCTGCAGTTCGTAGCGATCATCGAGAGCGACTCCTCGGGAGTCAGCTCATCGCAGCGGCAGAATTTTCCCCAGCCGGCGTTGTTCGCAAACCAGACGATTTCCGGCTTTTCCTCTGCAACCGTCTCGAAAAACGCCGCTACCTGCGCGTTGTCCGACACGTCCACCGAGAAGACACGGACCGGCTTGTCGATTTCTGCGGCCAGCGCCTCCAGCTTTTCTTTGTTGCGGGCAACCGCCCACAGTTCTTCCACTTCGGGACGAGCCGCAAATTGCAGTGCGAATTCACGTCCGATACCGGAGCTGGCTCCGGTCACCAATGCGATCTTTGCCATAATGAAACCCCTCCAACGTTTGTTTTATAACAAATGAATGCCGTTTTCGGCACAGGCGGCCTTGGTCTCCTCCGACCAGACCGCAGACTGTACTTCGCCAATGTGTGCCTTGTGCAGGAAGAACATACACATACGGGACTGACCGATACCGCCGCCCATCGTGTAGGGGAGCTTGCCCTCCAGCAGCCGCTTCTGGAAATCCAGTTCCTTGCGTTCTTCCATTCCGCGGATGGTCAGCTGGGTGAGCAGCCGCTCCTCGTCAACGCGAATACCCATCGACGACAGCTCCAGCGCAATATCCAGCACGGGATAATACACCATCAGATCGCCGTTTAAGGTCCAATCGTCGTAGTCGGGCGCACGTCCGTCGTGAATGTTACCGGATTTCAGAACGCCGCCGATCTGCATCAGGAAATACGCGCCGTATTCCTTTGCCGCTTCGTACTCACGCTGCTTGGGGGTCAGATCGGGATACCGATCCTCCAACTCCTGCGAGGTGATAAAGGTGATCTTTTCGGGTAACAGCTTGTCGATGAAATCGTATTCATCCGAAATGTAGTTCTCGGTGTGCTTGAGTGCCGCGTAGACGCACTTGACCGTTTCCTTGAGCTTCTTTTCGGTACGCTCTTCCTTGAGAATAATCTTCTCCCAATCCCACTGATCGACGTAGATGGAATGAATGTTGTCGGTGTCCTCGTCGCGGCGGATGGCGCTCATATCGGTGTACAGACCTTCGCCCGGCTTAAAGCCGTAGCGACCGAGCGCATCACGCTTCCATTTGGCGAGCGACTGCACCACTTCATAGGTATCGTCAAAATTCTTGATATCAAACGCCACGGGACGCTCGATGCCGTTTAAGTTGTCGTTCAGACCGGAAGAACGGCTGACGAACAACGGCGCCGAAACGCGGGTGAGATTCAGTTGAATGGCGAGGTCACGCTCGAAAAAGTCCTTAACCTTCTTGATGGCGATCTGGGTCTGACGCACGTCAAGAAGCGAACGGTAACCCTGTGGAATGGTAAGCATAATCATCCTTCTCCCGAGTAAAATCTTTTTCTAGTATACCACATCGCTGCAATAAAATCAACCCCCGTCGAAAAAAGGAAAAGAGCCGATAAAATCGGCTCTTTTTGCGTGTAATTGGTGAAAAGGATACAAAATCCTAATGGGTGCATTTTAGGGTGTATGGGTGCAAATCGATACGGGCGGGTGCATTTTCAAAAATGGGTTCAATTTTAACGAATGGGTGTTTTTACATTACTATCTCTATATCAAAGAACTTTTCTTGAAAAGCAACTGAATTCGTGATTTCTTCCTTTGTGAAAGACTTGCCTTCGGGAGCTACAACCCATTTATCCTCAATGTCATTAAGTCGATGGATAATGGCAATAACCTTTCCGACAAATTCCGTAACAGGTTCATCCACACCTAATATATAAGCATCTTGCTCTTCACCGTCAGGAACAAAAACTGTGGGAGCATAACCGTAGTTAACACTATATATCAAATCGCTGTGATTCGGATGAGCAGAGCCAAGCGGTCTATCAACTATGATTTTTACAATATTACCAATCATATTCTTAATTATCCATATTGGTTTTTGTGGTATTAATTGAAGAAATCAACATTCTCCTGATAGCACCGCAATCGTGTAAAAGAACTTTCACAACATCATCGGCGAAAATCTCGGACTTTTGCAAAATCTCAAGCCAGTATTCCGTTTCATAACATTCCTTTAATGCGATTTGCAGTTTGGAAATAAAAT
>JAFOFS010000138.1 GCA_017387165.1 Clostridia bacterium | reverse complement strand
GGGACCGAGCGGCAGCAGCTCCATCGCTTTGGTGACGGGGTCGGTGGTGGTGCCTTTCACATCGGACACCACCGCCAAAGCCTGTCCGGTGACGGCGTTGACCAGGCTGGATTTGCCTGCGTTACGCCGTCCGAAAAAGCCGATATGCACACGCTCGGATGAGGGGGTTGCTTGTAAGGACATACGCAATCACCTTCCTGAAAACGGATTAGAAACGGAAGTCGCGGCGGTTGGAATTCTTGATATCCTCGACGTTTTGCGTCGCGATGGCCCGCGCCTTCTCGTTCGGAATCTTTTGAAGCTCCTGCTCCACCAGGCGGAAGCCGACCTCTTTGGTCGCATCCGACGCATAGTCCACCAGGAACTCGGTGAGGGTCATCAGGGCGTTCGGGTGGCAGCAATTTTGAATCTGTCCCGTTTTGCACAGCGACATAAAACGGTCGCCGGTGCGCCCTTCGCGGTAGCAGGCGGTGCAGAAGGAGGGAATGTGACCACATTCCATCAGCCAACGCACCACCTCGTCCAGCGTGCGCTGGTCGGATACGTCAAACTGCTCCGAATCGTGCGGGCGTTCTTCTTCGGTGTAACCGCCGACCGAGGTGCGGGAGGCGCCGCTGATCTGGGAAATACCGCGATTTAAGGCGCGGCGGCGCACTTCTTCGGTCTCACGGGTGGAGATGATCATACCGGTGTACGGCACCGCCAAGCGAATGCAGGCGATGATCTTCTCGAAAATATCGTCGGGGATGGAATTGTCAAACACGTTCGGGTCGATATCGTCCGCTCGTTTGATACGCGGCACGCTGATGGTGTGCGGACCGACACCGTGCACCGCTTCGAGGTGTTCGGCGTGCATCAGCAGACCGGCGAACTCATACTTGTACAGTTCTAAGCCGAACAGCACGCCCAGACCGACGTCGTCGATGCCGCCCTCCATGGCGCGGTCCATTGCCTCGGTGTGATAGTCGTAGTCGTGCTTCGGACCGGTCGGGTGCAGTTGCAGATAGCTTTCCTTATGATAGGTCTCCTGGAACAGAATGTAGGTGCCGATGCCGGCATCCTTCAGCTTGCGGTAATTTTCCACCGTGGTGGCGGCAATGTTGACGTTGACGCGGCGGATGGCGCCGTTTTTGTGGTTGACCGAATAGATGGTCTTGATGCATTCCAGGATGTACTCGATCGGGTTTTCGACCGGATGCTCGCCGGCTTCGATTGCCAGACGCTTGTGTCCCATATCCTGCAGGGCGATGACCTCGGCACGCACCTCGTCCTGCGTCAGCTTGCGACGGGCGATGTGCTTGTTTTGCAGGTGGTACGGGCAGTAGACACAGCCGTTGACGCAGTAGTTGGAGAGGTACAGCGGCGCAAACATCACGATGCGGTTGCCGTAAAACGCCAGCTTGATCTCTTCGGCGATCTTGTAGATCTCCTCGATCTTTTCGGGGATATCGCAGGCAAGCAGCACCGACGCCTCGCGGTGGGTCAGACCGCTGCAGGCGACGCCGGTGGCGGTCTTTTTCGGACGCGCCTTTTCCAACAGACTGTCGATCAGCTCGATATTGTGCTTGTTGGCTTCGGCATAGGCGAGGGTCTCACGAATTTCACCGTCGTGGATAAATTCCTCGGCTTTCAGGGATTTCGGATCGTACTTAAACATAAACAAAACCTTCTTTCAGGCAAAATTTTTGTGATCGCCGCGGTCGGTGACCACCGTGTAACCGATGGCCGCCATACGGGCGCGGAGCGCGTCCACCTCGGCGGCGGATTCCGCACCGGTGAACAGCTTGTTGTTGTACAGTTGATAGTTGGTCTTGGCGACCTCGGGGGAGAGATTGGGCATCACCACGTTGGCGCCTGCGCGGATGCCGCGTTCCCGTCCGTCGGTGGCGGCGGTGCCGAGCGCGGTGGTCGCCGGCAGCAGCACGGTCGGATGCAGCAGACGGATGAGGGAGAGGAGATAGCAGGTCAGATCGACGCTGCCGGAGGGGAAATCGCGAAACGGCGTGTCACGGTGCGGAATAAACGGACCGATACCGCACATTTCGGGGCGAAAATCCTGAATAAATTGCAGATCCTCTGCCAGCGTGTCGGTGGTCTGATAGGGAGAACCGACCATAAAGCCGGCTCCCACCTGAAATCCGCATTCCCGCAGATCGCGCAGACAGCGGAAACGCTCGTCGTAGGACATCGCCGCGGGATGCAACCGCCCGTAATGCTCGCGATCGGCGGTTTCGTGCCGCAGCAGATACCGATCGGCGCCGGCCGCTTTCAGCTTTTCGTAGCTTTCGCGGCTGCGTTCGCCGAGCGAAAGGGTGACCGCCGCATCGGGATGTGCCCGTTTGATCGCGGTCAGAAGCAGGCACAACCGTTCATCCGAAAAGGCCGGATCCTCGCCGCCCTGCAGCACGAAGGTGCGAAAGCCGAGCGTGTATCCCTGCTCACAGCAGGAGAGGATCTCCTCATCGGTCAGGCGATACCGCCGGCAGGCGGCGTTGCCGCAGCGGATGCCGCAGTAGTAACAATCGTTTTTGCAGATATTGCTGATCTCAATCAAGCCGCGGATAAAGACGGCGTCGCCGTAGACCGCTCGACGCGCCTCGTCCGCCAGAGCCGCCGCTTCGGCGGCCACGGTGGGGGAGTACCCCTCGATCAAGGCTTTCAGCTCCGCATGAGAAAGCGGACGCTTGCCCGCCTGTCGCAACAGCTCAAGCATCGGGAAGCGAGCGGGAATAGGCGGTCTTGACGCTGATTCCCTCCAAACTGCCGATCTTTCCCGACAGGGCGGCGGTCACGTCCTGCGGAGCGTCGATGGCAATGCTGATGATATGCACGTTTTTTTCGCGGTAAGGGATCCCCATCCGTCCGATGATATACGGGCCGTAGTCGTGCAGCAGGGCGTTGAGCCGTTCCACCTGATCGGGATCTTCGACCAAAATGCCCATCACGGCAATGCGCGTTTCCATAAGCGTTCCTCCGTTTGTGAAAATAAAAAAGGTCGTACCCTGACAGAGTACGACCTTGGTGTGGCAAATCGTTCCCTTTCCGTCGGACGTGTCGGTCCTCTTGTCAGGACCTTCATTATACGATAGTATGCGTAAAAAGTCAAGTATGAAGTCGTTGACAAGCAGAAAAAACAGGCGTATACTGAAAACAAAGGAGTGAGGGATATGTCCGAACTGAAAAACGAATGGAAGGCGGTCGGCGGCGAACTGGGCCGCGCCGCTTTGAATCTCGGCAAGCTGCTGATCCGCACCGCCGAGGTCGGCGCCGATAAGGTGCAAGACTGGATCGAAAAGGAAGAAGCAAAGCGTCAAAAATAAAAGGAGTGTTTTGTATGCGTATTTCGATGAACACCGAAGTGATCGACGATCGCTTCGGCTTGGAACAGGCAATCGGGCTGATCGCCAAAGCCGGTTTTACCGCGTTTGATCTGTCGCTGTTTTCCTCCTGCCAAAAAGGCGGTTACTTTGATTCCGAGGATTGGCGTGAACGGGCGCAGCGCGTTCGCGACGCCGCGGATGCGGCCGGCATCCCCTGCAATCAGTCGCACGCACCGTTTGCCTCTTCGTTTT
>JAFOFS010000137.1 GCA_017387165.1 Clostridia bacterium | reverse complement strand
GCTTTAGCCGTCTGCTCCGAGCCGACAGCCAGTACGTCCGGTTTATCGGTTACATTGTTCACCGTCCGTTCAACCCAGCCAAGGAACTTATAGTTGGTCGGTACGGTGGTTTGGTGATCGGGGAGCGTAAGAGGATCTCCCGAATAGGTCTGAATCGTCGAGCCGACCGTTCCGTTCTCATAGAAGGTAACGGTCAAGGGGGTCTTGGCAGCAAAATTGATCTGCACGGTGCAGTCTGACAGCGCGTTCACCGTAAAGGTGTTGCCATTCTGTGTAACGTTGGCAGAGCCTTCGATCACGGTATAGCCGGCGGCGTAGTAGCCGGT
The DNA here is from genome assembly GCA_017387165.1 of Clostridia bacterium. GTDB lineage: Bacteria > Bacillota > Clostridia > Oscillospirales > Acutalibacteraceae > RGIG426. The sequence continues at coordinate 1,569 of JAFOFS010000137.1, read as the reverse complement.
TTCGGGGGTTGCCGTAATCTTGTTGCCGGAAAGCGATACCGTACCATACGCGGTGTTATTGGAGGTGGCGGTCACGTTGTACTGCGAATATAAGGTATAGGTGGAATTGACGGTTTGGAGGATATCGGCGCCGTAGCTGCTTCCCTTGCGTTGACCCGGGTGGGTATCCTCATCCGACACCACGATCGGGAAAGCGATGTAGTCGGCGCGCGCATCGCTGATGGTAGCGTAGCCATCGTCATAACCATAATAAGCGGCAATCTCCGTAGACCAATCCCAGTTGCCCCACACGGACTTCATCGATGCGATAGATTGAGCGACCGTTTTGCCGGCGATCATTTCATCCCAGAATACCTCTTCGAAGAGGTATTCACCACCGAAACTGACCGACTGGGAGTAACCGTACACAACCTCGACGCCCTTGGAACGCATCGGCTCACACAACGTGTCGGTTGCCATACCGAGGCAGATTGCCATCCAAAGCAGACCCGAAGGGCTGTTCTTGGACATATGGTTGGCAATAACGGCGCCGTTGACGAACGCATCGCCTTCCAAGCTGTACATCGCACCATCGGCGTAGTCCTCATCGGTCAGCCCATCCATCGTACTCAGGCAGAGATACGAGCTGGTTGCGCCGGTCACGTAGTCCAGTTCGTTCTCGGGATCGTAATAGTCCGTCGAGCCGTGTGAGTCAAAGATGACGACGGCGCCGTTGGAAACGGCGTCTGCCACCTTATCCACGGTGGCGGCAGAGCCGGAATACAGCGTATAGCCGCTGGTATCGCCGATCGCCTCGGCGATATCCTCCGCCTCGTGCTTATACTGGTCGGTAAAGGATTCGTCAATTCCGTAGTACGGCGCGATCAGATAGACCTCGCTGGAGGTCGGCCAGCCGCCCTTGGTGAAAACGGGCTCGTTGAACGCGCCGCTCGGTTCCGGGGTTTCGGGCGCATTCATCTCCTTACGAATTTTGCGCATACGGGGATTGTAGCAGCAACGGATACCCTCATCGGTCATCCAGCTGAAGAAGTCCCCGTTGCGATCCAGCGACCCCTCGAGGTAATTGTCCGAAGCGAGAACGATCGCTTCGGCCGCATCCGTCAGTTGCGTCTGCGTGCTGTTTTTCTTGGCAGGAGCGTTCTCCATCGCCTCGATCTTCTCAAACAGCGCGTCAATGATCGCGTAGTCCTCCGCGGTAAAGACCGTCGGGACGTTTGCTTCTCTCCCGTTCTCTGCCGACGCGCCGATCAAACCCGCAGGAAGCAGGCTGATCGCCATCGCGAGAGCGAGAATCAACGAGAAAATACGTCGGAAATTGGTTTTCATATCCGTCAACTCCTCCTATATACCGCACATAAATCCGCAGTATACAATTTTACATTTACATTTTACATTCAAACGCATCACAAATCAAGCGTTTTTTTGCTAAAAAGCGCTTTTTTTGAAAGATTTTCAGAATAAAAAATCCCGATGCCGAAGCATCGGGATTTTTTAGGGGTTTTAGTCGTGAATACCACGCTTGACGTAGGTGGTGTGCAGCAGGTGGTGAGCCTTGTGGCTGCCGGGAGT
>JAFOFS010000136.1 GCA_017387165.1 Clostridia bacterium | reverse complement strand
GGATTGAAAAATACATTCCGTACGCCAAACAATCCCCCAGTCGCCTGCGGCGCCAGCCCCCTTTACACAAGGGGGCCTTGGCGGTTGCCGTGCGAAATAAAAAATCAAGCGGCGAGAAACGCCGCAACAGATAGGAGTTTGTTTATGAAACCGATCGTTTTGGCTTCGGCGTCGCCGCGGCGCCGTGAGATCTGCACCCAGCTGGGAATTCCGCACGTCGTGTTCCCGGCAGAAAGCGAAGCGGCGATGGATCCGTCCTTACCGCTGGCGGAGGCGGTGCTGGCGGTCGCCCGTTCCAAGGCCGAAGCGGTCGCCACCGCTCACGCCGGGGAAACGGTGCTCGGCTCGGACACGGTGGTGGCGATTGACGGCAAGGTGCTGGGCAAGCCCCGTTCGGCCGCACACGCCGCCGAAATGCTGCGTACCCTATCGGGTCGCGAGCATCAGGTGTTGACCGCCGTGTGGGTGGTGAACGAGGACGGCGAGGCAGACGGCTTTACCGAAACGGCGCAGGTGCGCTTTGCGACCCTCACCGACGAGGACATCGACGGCTACATCGCGACCGGCGAGCCGATGGACAAAGCCGGCGCGTACGGCGTGCAGGGAATCGGCGCCCGTTACGTCGCGGCGATCGACGGCGATTTTTACACCGTGATGGGGTTGCCGGCCTCGGTGTGGCGTTTTCTGCGCGACCGTTTCGGAAAAAAATGGTAATTTCCGAAAATTATACTTGTATAGTCGCGCGTAATTGTATATAATATATGTTAGCAACAGATTTTCCGTAAGAAAGGAAGTTTTCAGATATGTTTGGATTCAAAAAAGATATCGGTATCGATCTCGGCACCGCCAACACCCTCGTCTTTATGCGTGGCAAGGGCATCGTGATGCGCGAGCCGTCGGTCGTGGCGGTTGACGTCAAACGGTCGGAGGTCGTGGCGGTCGGCAGCGAAGCGAAAGAAATGATCGGTCGTACCCCCGGTTCCATCTCGGCGGTGCGTCCGCTGAAGGACGGCGTCATCGCGGACTTTGAAGTGACCGCCGAAATGCTGCGCTTCTTCATCCGCAACTCCACCCGTACCGCCTTCCTGCGCGGCGCCCGTCTGGTCATCTGCATCCCGTCCGGCGTCACCGAAGTGGAGCGCCGTGCGGTCGAAGATGCGGCCACCAGCGCCGGTATCCGCCGCGGCAACGTCCAGCTGGTCGAAGAGCCGATGGCGGCAGCGATCGGCGCCGGTCTGGCGGTGGAGGAAGCCTCGGGTGTGATGATCGTCGATATCGGCGGCGGCACCTCCGAAGTGGCGGTCATCTCGCTGGGCGATATCGTGGCGGCCTGCTCGGTGCGTACCGCCGGCGACGATTTCGACGAAGCCATCATCTCGTATATCAAAAAGAAGTTTAACCTCCTCATCGGTGAGCGTACCGCCGAGGAGATCAAGATCAACATCGGCTCCGCTTTCCCGTACGAGGGCGAAACCTCGATGGAGGTCAAGGGTCGCAACCTCTTGGACGGTCTGCCCAAGAACATCACCATCACCTCGGAGGAAGTGCGCGAGGCGCTGTCCGACTCGGTTTCCACCATCGTGGACGCCATCCGTTCGACGCTGGAGACCACGCCGCCCGAGCTGGCGGCCGATATCATCACCAACGGCATCACCCTGACCGGCGGCGGCGCGCTGCTCCGTGGTCTGGATGAGCTGATCACCCGTGAAACGGGTATGCCGGTACACGTCGCGGAAAATCCGCTCGACTGTGTGGTCAACGGCACCGGCAAGTGTCTGGATATCGGACTCACCGGCAATTTCCGCATCAACCGCTAAAGGAAACAGCAGACCGTGATTGACCGCGGTCTGCTATTGCCGTTTTTGTGCAGGGGTTGAGGTTACCGTGGGGGCTGTGCGGAATTTTCTCTCCCTCCGTCACCTACGGTGACACCTCCCTCGTCAGAGGGAGGCAAGGAAAAAGGCTTCCCCTCGGGGGGAAGCTGTCGAGCGAACGCGAGACTGATGAGGGGACAAAAGGTTTAATCCCCTCATCCGTCCTTTGCCTTCGGCAAAGTCCACCTTCCCCCCAAGGGG
>JAFOFS010000135.1 GCA_017387165.1 Clostridia bacterium | reverse complement strand
ATGTGACGGAACATTTCGCTCATAAAGCTCTGGCAGAACGCCATGATCTCATTATCCGACTTGCCTCTGGGATCGAAATCCGAACCGCCCTTACCGCCGCCCATCGGCAGGCTGGTGAGGGAGTTCTTGAAGGTCTGCTCAAAGCCGAGGAATTTGATGATGCTCAGATTAACGGAGGGATGGAAACGCAGACCGCCCTTGTACGGACCGATGGCGCTGTTAAACTGCACACGGTAGCCGGTGTTGACCTGCATCTGACCCTTGTCGTCCACCCACGGCACACGGAAGATGATCTGGCGCTCCGGCTCGATCATACGCTCCAGCAGGGCGTCACGACGATACTTCTCCTCGTTGGCGGCAATGACCGGTTCGATGGTCTCCAGCACTTCGGTAACCGCCTGAACGAATTCGGGCTGACCGGCGTGCTTGGCCTTAACGAGTTCCAATACTTCAGAACAATAGGACATGAGGATTCCTCCACTCAAAATAGATTTGACAACGGCGGCTCTCTCCCGATTTGAAAGTAGACCCCCGATACGGTTTCAATTATATCACCCCAAACCCACGCACGCAACCCTTTTTTATCAAAAAAATGAAATTTTTCCATCGTAAAATGGCAAAAATCGCCGCCACTCTTGCATATTGGATGGAATTGCGCTATAATAAACGATGAAATGTGAGGGGTGCTTATGGCAGAATTGTTTGAAATACCGCAGGAGGAACGGCGCGAACGCGCCATTTTGGTGGCGGTGGACACCGGCGAACACGACGTCGAGATCTCGCTGGCGGAGCTGGCAGAGCTGGCGAAGACCGCCGGCGCAGACGTAGTGGGGGAGATCGTGCAGAAGCGCGAATCGCCCGATAAGGCCACCTATATCGGCAGCGGACGCGCCGAAGAGCTGCGCGAGCTGTGCGTCAATCTGGAGGCGGACGTCGTCATTGCGGACGACGAGGTAACCGCCACTCAGCAGCGCAATCTGACCGATATCATCGAATGCGACGTGGTGGATCGCACCGCGTTGATTTTGGATATCTTTGCCCAGCGTGCGCAATCGGCGGATGGCCGCCTGCAGGTCGAGCTGTCGCAGCTGCAATATCGCCTGCCGCGCCTTTCCGGACAGGGAGCGTCGTTATCCCGTCTCGGCGGCGGCATCGGTACCCGTGGCCCCGGCGAAACCAAGCTGGAATCCGACCGCCGTCACATCCGCCGTCGGATGGCGGCGCTGCGCGAGGCGCTGGAAGAGGTGGAGGCCCACCGCGTCGGTCTGCGTGAACGGCGCAAAAAGGTGGGGACGCAGACGGTCGCCATCGTCGGCTACACCAACGCCGGAAAATCCACCCTGCTCAACTATCTGACCGGTGCCGGCGTGCTGGCGGAGGATAAGCTGTTTGCGACGCTGGATCCCGTTTCCCGTGTGCTGAAGTTGCCGGACGGTCGCTCGGTGCTGTTTATCGACACGGTCGGCTTTGTCCGCCGTCTGCCGCACCAGCTGGTCAAGGCGTTCCGCTCAACGCTGGAGGAGGCGATCAACGCCGACGTGGTGCTGAACATCTGCGACGCCTCCAGTCCCGAGGCGCACGAGCATTTGGAGGTCACCCACCGTCTGCTGGAGGAATTGGGATGCACCAAGCCGATCGTCGAGGTATTGAATAAGTGTGATGCGGCGATCGACCTGCCGCTCGGGATGTCGCCGCGTACGGTGTGCATCAGCGCCAAAACAGGGGAGGGCATCGACCGTCTGCTGGAGGCGGTGGTCGAAGCACTGCCGAAGGATCGCCGTTTGGTCAACCTGCTGCTGCCGTTTTCGGCAGGAGCATTGGCGGAACGCTGCCGCCGCGAGGGTGCGGTGGATGCCGAAGAATACGTTCCCGAAGGACTGTCGATGACCGTCACCCTCGGGGAACCGTTGCTGGACGCCGTGAAGGACTATATCGTGGAATAAACCGAACGAACAAAACCGCCGTGGGCGTCTGCCCACGGCGGTTTTCTTATACCGATTCGGGAATTGCCTCGCAGGCGCCGTCCTTGACACGGACAACGGTCGCCTTGACGAAGGTGCCGGACGGGAAATGCCCTGCCACCCGCACGGGGGTGTAGTTGGCGGTGTAGCCGTCGGTGGTGCCGTCCTCACAAGGCGTTTCGCACAGCACCTCGATCTCACGCCCGACGTAATCGCGATAAAACGCCTCGGCGGATTGCTCACCGACCTCGGTCATTCGACGGCTGCGGTCGGCTTTTTGCTGCCGTGTAACCTGCTGCGGCCAGGTGGCGGCCGGAGTTCCCGGACGCTTGGAGTAGGGAAAGACGTGAATCTTCGTAAAGCCAATCGACTTTACAAATGCGAGCGATTGTTCAAATTCTTCCTCCGTTTCGCCGGGGAAGCCGACCATCACGTCGCTGGTGATGGCGCAATCGGCAAAAGCGGCGCGCAGCTGCTCGCAGATGGAGCGGTAGAGAGCCGAGTCGTACCGACGGTGCATCCGCTTTAAGGTCGCATCGCAGCCGCTTTGCAGCGAAAGATGAAACTGCGGACAGAGCTTCGGTTCGGTCGCCAGCTTGGCAATGACCGCCTCGGTCATATCCTCCGGTTCCAGCGATCCCAGACGCACGCGCTTGAGCCCGTCCACGGCGCATACCGCCGATACCGCATCCGCCAGCGTTTCTCCGCGTTCCCGCCCGTAAGCGGTCAGATTGATGCCGACCAGCACCAGCTCGGTATAGCCTGCCGCGGCAAGCTCCTCCGCTTCCTTTCGCACGTCCTCGAGGGGCTTGGAACGGATCCGCCCCCGGGCGTACGGGATGATGCAGTAGGTGCAAAACTGGTTGCAGCCGTCTTGAATTTTCAGATACGCACGCGTGCGTCCCTCAAACTGTTTCAGGGACAACGACTCGCATTCGGGGGTATGTTTTGGGATATCCACGATCCGTTCGCCGCGGTACTCCTTCAGTAACCGCACAACGTCCTTACGCTTGGCGTTTCCGGTGACGATGTCCACGTCTGTAAAGGTTTCTGCCTTTTCAGGATAAGCCTGCGGCATACAGCCGCTCAGCAGGATGATCGCCTCGGGATGCTCCCGACGCAACCGCCGCAGCAGCTGCCGCAGCTTGCGATCGCTCTCGCCGGTGACCGAGCAGGAGTTGATGACCAGCACGTTGGCTCCAACGTCGGTTTCACCGGGTTGATACGGGGCGGTCTCATACCCCTCTGCCTCCAGCAGCGCCGCCATGGCGCGGCTTTCGTATTGGTTGACCTTGCAACCGAAGGTGTAAAAATACGCTTTCATTACTTTCTATCCAGCAACGCGAAGAAGGCGCGATGCGTTTCGTCCAGATCAAGCTTGCTGATAACTTCAAACGGAGCGTGCATGGACAGCACCGGCACACCGAGATCGACGGTATCGACGTCCAGCTGCGCGATATACTTCGCCACCGTTCCGCCGCCGCCGGCATCGACCGCGCCGAGCTCGCCGATCTGCCAGATGACGTCGCCTGCGTCCATAATGCGGCGGAAAACGCCCATCACTTCGGCAGAAGCGTCGTTGCTGCCGCCCTTGCCGCCCGAGCCGGTGTACTTGGTCAGCACCACGCCGCGGTTGATAAACGAGCTGTTCTGCTCGGAATAGGCGGATGCGTACAGCGGATCGTACGCCGAGTTGACATCGGCAGAGAGGCAGAGCGACTGCGGATAGACGTGACGCGCCTTGACACCCATCGCCTCAGCGAGGTCTTCCATGAAATACGGGAAGAAGTTGCCCTGCGTGCCGGTGGCGCCGTCCGAGCCGATCTCTTCCTTGTCACAGAGCAGCGTGATGGCGGTAAAGGCCGGGTTTTCCAGCGCAAACAGCGCGGTGAGCGCCGGATAGGAGCAGACACGGTCGTCGTGTCCGTAACCGCCGATCAGGCTGCGGTCGAAGCCGACGTCCTTTGCCTGACCTGCCGGGACCGCTTCCAGCTCCGCCGAGAGGAAATCGGTCTCGGTGATGCCGTAGCGATCGTTGAGGATCTTCATGATGTTGAGCTTGATGGCGTCGCTTTCCTTGCTGTGATCAAACGGACGGGAACCGATGAGAATATCGAGGTTTTCGCCCGAAACCACCGAGGTGGCCGGCTTCTGCATCTGCTCACGGGAGAGATGAATCAGCAGATCGGTCACCACAAAGACGGGATCGCCTTCCTTGTCACCGATGGCGATTTCCACGGTGGAGCCGTCCTTACGGGTCACCACACCGTACAATGCCAGCGGCACGGTCGCGTACAGATATTTCTTGATACCGCCGTAGTAATGGGTATCGAAATACGCCATACCGGCCTTTTCATACAACGGATTCGGTTTCAGATCCAGACGGGGCGAATCCACGTGCGCCGCCGCGATGGACACACCGTCGGTCAGCGGACGGGTACAGATCACCGCCAGAATCAGCGCTTTACCGCGGTTGTTGACGTACACCTTGTCGCCTGCCTTGAGCGCCTTGGCGCGGTCAAACGGCACGAAACCGTTGGCCTCCGCCAAACGGATCGCCTCTTTCACCGCCAGACGCTCGGTTTTGGCGGCATCCAGGAACTTCTTGTAGTCCTCGGCATACGCGTCTGCGATCGCCACCTGCTCGTCCGAACGCTCCACCGCCGCATTTTTCTGCGTAAACAGCAGCTCGTCCTTGAGTTCTTTCAGCTTGTCTTCCATATTGATTACTTCCTTTCAGAAATTGTATATTTTTTGATACTGCCGACGGGCGGCGGTAACCTTTTTCACGTATTGCTTGGTCTCGGAATAGGGGATGGTGTGCAGCGTTTCACCGTCGTCCGAGTAGGCGGTGTCCGCCAGCCAATCGCTGACCGCGCCGGCGCCGGCGTTGTAGGCGGCCAGCACCGTTTCGGTGTTTGAAAACTGCTCGGCGAGCAACGAGAGGATATACACCCCGACACGAATGTTGGTTTTCGCATCAAACAGATCCTCGTCGGTCAGATGCCGCAACTCCTCCGAGCGGTACTGCGCCCATTTCAGCGTGAGGGGAGTGATCTGCATCAGCCCACGCGCATCGGCCGAAGAAACCGCCTGCGGCTTGAAAAAGCTTTCGGTACGGATGACCGCCAGCACCAGCGACGGCTCAACGCCGTGCTTGACCGCCTCTTGATGCACCGTTTCCCAGTAGGGGGTGGGATACAGCGCCTTTGCGGTTTGACGGACGATCGACGGCGCGACGGCGATCACCGCTCCGATCAGCAGAAGCGGAATGAGAATGCGTGCCACGGTTCGTTTTACAAGCAAGACCAAACCTCCTTTGCCGCTTTCGCCAACGCCTGTTCATCGCCGTCGTTGCGCAAGACAATGTCGGCGCGGTCGGTATAAAACGCGTCGTCCGGCTGCGCCTGCATGCGGGCAACCGCCTGTTCGTCGGTCAGATTGTCCCGTACCTTGATGCGTGCCAGCCGCACCTGCGGCTCGCTCAAAACGGCGACCGTTTTGGCGCAGAGCGCATCCTGCCCCGCCTCAAACAGCAACGGACTGTCAAACACGACAAACGGCGCGCCGCTTGCCAGTGCGTGCTCGGCGTCTCGCAGCATCCGCTTGCCGATTTCGGGGTGGGTGATGCTTTCGAGCAGCCGTTTCTTTTCGGGGTCGGCAAAGACGATGGCGGCCAACGCCGCACGGTTCAGCTCGCCGTTCGGTGTTAACACGGAAACGGAAAATTCCTCCGCCAGACGGGTCAGACACGGCTCGCCCTTTTGCACCACCGACCGCGCGTATTCATCCGCGTTCAGCACGACGGCACCGCAGGCCTGCCAAACCTTGGCAACGGTGGATTTGCCGCTGCCGGTCGGACCGGTCAAGCCGATGATGGAATTGTGATTATACAAGTTTGATCACCTCAAATGCGGCTGCACGCAGCAGACGGTTGTATACCGCGAGTCCCAATCCGTCGGCACGGGGGCAGGAGGTATACAGCCGCTTGGCGCCGATCTCGTCGGCGTGCCGCAGCGCTTCAAACAGCGCGTGCGCCTGCGCTTCCTCGTCCTCACGCTTGCCGTAGGTGAAGTACGGAACCTGCAAGCCGGCCTCCTCACCGTCGAACACCAGCGCCCACGTGCCGTCCTCGGCGTGGGAATT
>JAFOFS010000134.1 GCA_017387165.1 Clostridia bacterium | reverse complement strand
GGTAATGATGTTGTTTTCCGCCAGCTTGGCGAGGTAGGTCTCACGCGCGGCTTCCACCGTACTGCCGGTGCCGACGATCTGATACTGCTCCACGTCAACGAAGGCGTATTTTTTCACCAGACCGGCCTTGTCCTTGAGGGACATAAAATAGGTCGGACGATCCTCAATGTTGAGCAGGATCGGGAAGGTGGACACGTAGTTGAGGTGCTGCTCCTGACCCTGTGCGGAGCTCATTGCGGAATATTCCTCCGCGCCCGGCACCGCAAAATACTTGGTCTCCTTGGTACGCAGATTGACCAGCACGAAGCCGACGTTGGACTCGTCACCGCCGGCCGAGGTCATACCGGTATACAGCCACACGTCGTCGTCAATCGCGAGGTAGTTGTAGCCGTCGGTCGGGTACTTGACCCCTGCCTGACCAAACACCGAATTCCAGAAGCCGGATTGATACGCGCCGTAATATTCCAGCTGCTTGAGAATCATATCGGCGTCGTACACCTGATCCACCCAGGTCGGGATTTTCCCGAGTTCGTAACGGGTGGCTTCGCCGGTCACGGCGTTAACCAGCACCGCGCCGTTGCAATCCTTTCCGCTGGCAAGGCCGATGCGGTAGGTGTAGGTGGAGGCCACCCAATACGGCGTTCCCTCGTCGTTGATCTCAAACGAAAGATTGTCGTATAAGAGGGTCGGGAACTGGAAGCGCAAATAGCGGTCGATGTTCCGCAAAAAGTATTCGCTTTCGGAATACTTGATGCCCTTTTCGAGGTTTTCCAGCGTCGCCTCCTGCGTCACCATATCCACCTTGATATACGCCGGGATACCGTACGATTGATTGCGGAACCATTTGAAAATATCGCCGTACACCAGCGGCGTCACACGCACGGGCTTATTTCGGAAATTGATCTGCGTGTAGTTTTCCGCCACCTCAAACTGGGAGACCAGCTCATCGATCTCGCCCAGCTTGCGGTTGCCGAGGCGCGAGGCGCTGTCCTTATCCACGACCGGGATCTGCGACCAGGAAATCTCCGCGACGTCCACCGCAAAATCGCCCGTTTCGCTCTGAATGAGATCCTTATACTGACGGGCGCAGAACAGCGGCGAGAAGAACAGGCTGCACAGCAGGAAGACCACCAGCACGGTCACCGTCACGCCCACGATGATGCGGACGAGCAGCGGCACGGTCTTGAGCTTGCCGAGCAGCGTTTTCGGAGAGACGGGAGTTGCCTTGCCGGTCGCACCGGCCACCTCCTCGCGCAGCTTGCGCAGCAGGCCGCCGATCGAAAAGATGACCGTCACCACGATCATACAGATGACCGCAAACGCCCAAAACTGCGGACTGCGCAGGTTGATGGGCGGCAGGTCAAACCAAAAATATAAAAAAATGAACAACAGCGAAAGGACGCTGCGAATGAACACGGACAACGCCGTGGAACGACCGTTTTTGACGGTTGCCATACCGATCACACTCCTAAAATACGATTTATTTTATTATAACCCGTGTTTTTTACCCTGTCAAGCATTGCAATTTGGAGGCTTCTTTGCTAAAATATAAGCAAATCCGTTTTGGGGGAATCCGTATGAATGCCGTCCATGCCCTTATCCGTTATGCCATCCGTTGCCATCTTATCACAGAGGATGACGCCCTCTTTGCCGAAAACCGTCTGTGGGAGTTGCTGCAGCTGGACGCGCCTGCCGCCATCGAAGCGGCGACCGACGACCTGCCGACCATTCTGCAGGCGCTGACCGACGACGCGGTAAAACGCGGTCTGATTGACGACGGCGTGGTATCCCGCGATCTGTTCGACACCAAGCTGATGGGCGCGATCACCCCGTTCCCCCACGAGGTGCGTTCCACCTTTGCGACGCTGTACGCGCAATCCCCCGAGGCGGCGACCGACTGGTACTACCGCTTCTGCGGCGACACCAACTACATCCGTCGCGACCGCATCGCACGGGATCGCAAATGGACCTACGATTCCCCCTACGGCACGCTGGATATCACCATCAATCTGTCCAAGCCGGAAAAAGACCCCAAGGCCATTGCAGCTGCCAAGGCTGCGCCCCAGTCCGGCTATCCCAAGTGTATGTTGTGTGTGGAAAACGAAG
>JAFOFS010000133.1 GCA_017387165.1 Clostridia bacterium | reverse complement strand
CCTGCGTGACGCCGGCAAGTAACACAAAAAACCAAAACACCTCGACCAAACGCCCCCTAAGGCGGTATTTGGTCGAGGTGTTTTTTTAATTTTCCGATTGGTCGTCCGCGAACGATCGCGCTTTGGTCAAGCCGCGTCCGCGGAAGGAGGTGGGGTGGTTGAGCGTATGGTTCAACAACATCCACGCTTTCACGGTCAAGATTACTTGCAATCGCGACAATATCAACGGTAACCTTTATCCGGTGCAGGGCAACGGCAGAACGGCGGGTAATCCGTCGATCGTTCCGCTTGGCTCCAACTACACCCCGTTCAGCGGCGACGTGGCGACCTTCTGCTTCTGGGCGCTGATCCCGATGCTGGCGCTTCTCGGCGTCCTGTCGGTGACGGTCCTGCTCTCCAAGAAGAAACAACACTAAACGAAAAACGCAAAAGACCCGAGGGGAAGCCCTTGGGTCTTTTGTGTTTTCTTTTTAAGTAAATCGGGTGAAAAAACGCGGAATTCCGCGAGAAACTTGACTTTATTTAAAAATTATGGTACACTACTTCCGAAAGAAGGGATCGTTATGCCGAACTTAAAAATCGAGTCCGAGCCGCACCGCTTTTATCAGTTGGATTTTTCCCGTCTGGCCCTGCGCGTGGACGGCTACGGCGGCTTTGCGTTTCACACCGGCGACACACGCCTGCATCAGCATATGGATTTTTACGAGCTGATCATTGTGATGGAAGGCGCGTTTTCGCATCAATACGCGGGTGAAATGAGCATTATCGAGAAAGGCGCGTGCCTGCTGTTTGCTCCCGGCGTTATCCACCGTATTGCCTGCCAGCCGACGCAGGCAACTCACTTTGTGATGTGTATCGAAAAGAAATTTTTCGAAGAATTTATGGCACGCCATTTTCCCGAGCGTTCGGTCAGCGCTCTTCCGCCGATGCTGCAGGGAATGCTGTCGGATGCTTCGCTTACTTATTTGAAATCGCTCAGTCACCGCTTGTGCGATGCCGGCGGCGAACGCCCGGCGGCCGATGCCATTGCGTATGCGGCGCTGTACGAGATTCTCTATGTGCTGGATGCGGATGACCTGCAAAACCACTATTACTACGTCAACGACATCATCAGCTCGCTCAATAACCCCGTCTACCTCACCCAGACGGTGGATGAGCTGTGCGCCAACTACTCGCTGTCCCGCCCCACCATTCTGAAGGCGTTCAAGAAACGGACGGGCGTCAGCATCGTGGAATACAAGGCACAGCAGCGCCTGTTGGTCGCCGCCCGTATGCTGAGCGAGGGCAATATGAGCGTCACCGATATTTCTTCCGGCCTCGGCTACGACTCGCTGAGCTACTTCCTGCGAGCGTTCAAGAAAAAGTATGGGATGACCCCGACCGAATATCGCAAGCATTGCAAGAGAAACACTTGACATCCGCCACGCTGACGGGTATAATACTATGAGGAAAAATATGTTTTTCATCAACCGATAAAAAGGAGATAACGATATGGCAGTCAAAGAATTGGTGCTCAGCGCCGAAGGCTTGGAGAAACTGAAAAACGAACTCGAAGAGCTGAAAACAGTCAAACGCAAAGAAATCGCGGAGAAAATCGACATTGCCCGTGGCTTTGGCGACTTGTCCGAAAACAGTGAGTACGATGCGGCGAAAGAAGAACAGGGCAAGATCGAGACCCGCATTGCGGAGCTCGAGGCGCAGCTCAAGCACGCTCGCCTGATCGACGAATCGGAGATCAACAGCGCAGTGGTCAACTTTGGCTCCATCGTGACCGTCACCCTCGACGGCAGCAAGGCCAAGAAGACCTACAAGATCGTCAGCCCGGCGGAAGCCGATCCGATGAACGGCATCATTTCGGATGCCAGCCCGGTCGGTAAAGCGCTGATGGGTCACGTCGCCGGCGACAAGGTTGAGGTTTCCACCCCCAACGGCGACCACATCTACAAGATCACCGAGGTCACCCGCTGACCGTTGAAACAAGAAGGAACGAATATGAGCGAAGAAATCAAGGATGTTGTGCTGACCGAAGCGGAAACGCAGGAAAAGATCAGCGAACAGAAACAGATCCGTATGGATAAGCTGGCCGGTCTGCAGGCCGCCGGCAACGACCCGTTTGCCATCACCAAGTTTGAGCAATCCGCGATGGCGGCGGATATCAAGGCCAACTACGAGCAGTATGAAAATCAGACCGTGACGGTGGCAGGCCGTATGATGAGCCGCCGCATTATGGGTAAGGCGAGCTTTGCCGACCTGCGCGACGGCAGCGACCGCATTCAGCTGTTTGTCAGCCGCGACGACCTCGGCGACGAGCTGTACAACACCGGCTTCAAGAAATGGGATATCGGCGATATCCTCGGCATCACCGGTTATGTGTTTACCACACGCACGGGGGAGATCTCCATCCACGTGACCGATGCCAAGCTGCTGGCAAAGTCCCTGCTTCCGCTGCCGGAGAAATTCCACGGCCTGACCGATACCGACACGCGCTATCGCCAGCGCTACGTCGATCTCATTATGAACCCCGACGTGAAGGAGACCTTTATCAAGCGCAGCAACACCATGCGTGAACTGCGTGCGTACCT
>JAFOFS010000132.1 GCA_017387165.1 Clostridia bacterium | reverse complement strand
ATTTTTGTTATTTAAAATCAAGTAGGGAACGTAGGATTTTCCGCATTCTGCTGCGGTTTTTATCTTTTCCAGCGCGGCGGTGAGTTTTTCGCATTCGTACGGAGAAAGATCCTGCGGCTCGGTGTCGCGACCTCTTGTGACAAGGTAAGATACTTCACGGCACAAAAGCGGAGAAAGCCCCAAAAGCGTCTTGTTTACCGCGGTCGAAAGCGGCATATTCTCCGCTTTTCGGATCAGATCGCCGGCCTCAGCGGCAGAAACGGCGAAAAAATCGGTACGACCGTCGGTCTGCGGCGGCGCTTCGTACGGAAGTCCCGGCAAGATCGGACGCGCAGAGGTCGAATCAAAGTCCACGCGGCGCACCGCATCCACGATGCGTCCGTTTTCCGCGATCAGTATTAAATTGCTGTTGCGTCCCATCAATTCAGCCGCCAGCGTGAGCTTTACCCTGTCCCCCAGTTCGTTGAGCGCTTCGAAATCGAAGTATAAAACGCGTTCCAAGCCGCATTGGCGAATACCAAGAAAGCGTGCGCCGGTCAGATGCTTGCGAAAAAGCATACACAGCATCGGCGGTTGGGCGGGATTTTCGGGCAAATATTCGGTGAAATGGACGCGAGGAGCTTGCACCCGCGACGAAAAGAGCAGTTTGCGGTGTCCGTTGATGCCACGCATCCAGAACACCAGCTCCTCACGGGACGGTTGGTGGATCTTATCCACACGGGTGCCCGTCAGTTCGCTCTCCAATTCGCGGCGCAGGCAGCTTAAAAAGGCGCCGTCAAGTGCCATGGGAAGTACTCCTTTAATTACATTACGGTCGTATACGGCTCGCCGATGTCAAAGGCGTGCCATTCGATCGAGGGGTGCTGCGCCGCCAAGCGGGCGCAAAGCGACGGAATAACCGGTTGCTCGGTCGCGTAGTGTCCTGCTTCGATCAGGGTCATCGGTTCGTTGATGTACTCGTGGTGGCGAATCTCACCCGACACGAACGCCTCTGCTCCTGCCGCCTCCGCCACACGGGCGAATTCACCGCAAGAGCCGCCACCGACCGCCACCGTTTGGATAGGCGCGTTACCGCTGTGCAGGCGCACGGCGGTTTTCAGACAGGCGGCGGTATGCTTGGCGAACTGTTCGGGGGTCATGGCGGCAGGCAGATCGCCCACCTTGACAAACGGTTCAGCGGTGTCACGGACGTTGGTCAGTCCCAAGGCGGCCGCCAAGCAGCTGCCGACACCGCCATCACAGATATCCAGATTGGTATGCGCCGCCACTGCCGCGATGCCGGCGGCAGCCAGCTCGTACACCGGCTCGCCGCTTTTCAGAACCGACAGCGGCCGAAAGATAACGGGATGGTGGGACACGATGAGCTGCGCGCCGATACGGCGTGCCTCCGCAACGGCGGTCAACGTGATATCCAGCGTTACCAGCGCTTTGGTGACCTCTGTCACGGGAGAACCGACCAGCAGGCCACAGTTATCCCATTTCTGCGCCGTTTCGGGCGGAGCAAATTCGTTTAAGGTTTGCATAATATCCGCAATGGTGGTCATAAGCGTTCCTCCAATCGTTGTAAAATGAAGGCCAAGCGGGCAACCGCCTCGGTCTCCCCTGCGGCGGTCATTCCGTTTTTTCGTTTGGTCAGCAATTCCTTTTGCCACAGCAGCCAGGCGCGGTCACGCGTGCCGTCAAGCTTGCCCAGCACAAAGGCGCTTTCATCCTCACAAACAGGCGCATCCGTCCATTCTGCCTCGACGATCACATACAGGTGACCGCCTTGTTCCACCGTAGTTTCGGACAGGATCGCAAAGCCGTGGGTCAGCAAGTAGCGGCGCAGATCCTCCGAACGGGTCATCGGCTGCAGCAGATAATGCAATCCCGACGACTTTGCCCACGGGCATGCCTCCAAAATCGCCGCGATGGTCTCGCCGCCCATACCGGCGATGACGATCTCCTCCGCTTCGCCTTCGGCAAGCGGCGACAAGCCGTTTCCGAGGCGGCAGGAAATGCGATCGGCAAGTCCGGCCTCCGCGACAGCGCGTCGGGCGTTTTCCAGCGGTCCTTCCCGCAGGTCGCAGGCAATTGCCGCCGGGACGGCGCCGCTTTCGACCAAGGCGACGGGCAGGTAGGCGTGGTCGGTGCCGACGTCCGCCATACGGCGACCGCGGCGCACCTTATCCGCAACCGTCTGTAATCGTTCCGTATGAACATACCTCTTAATACTGTAAGGTGTATTCATATAACATTCCCGGCAAAGGCCGAATATGAGGCGGGATTCAGCTATTGGGTAGAGGAGACT
>JAFOFS010000131.1 GCA_017387165.1 Clostridia bacterium | reverse complement strand
GCCGTGAGGGCGTCCGTTAATCCGCATGGACGATTTCCTCCGTCAAGGCGTACGCCTCCTCCAGCGTCACGGCGTGCAAAAAGCTTTCGCCGATGTTTCGCAGCAGCACCAGCCGCAGCGTCTGCTTATCCCGTTTTTTATCCAACGCGAGGTGCGCGTTCAGCGCCTCCGCCGCAAAACGCTCGGTCATCGGCAGGCCAAACGAATCGCACAGCGATTCCAGCCGATCGTCGGTGCCGATGGGGGTGATATTTTGGAAAATGCCGACCTTGGCGGCCAGCACCATCCCGAGGGCAACGCCCTCGCCGTGAACGTAGGCGGAGTAGCCGCCGATCGCCTCGATGGCGTGACCGTAGGTGTGCCCGAAATTGAGCAGCTGACGGGCGCCGTTGTCCCGTTCGTCCTGCTCGACCACCTGCCGCTTGAGGTCGCAGCAGCGATAGACGATTTCGTCCAGCAGCGGCGTGGCCGCCTCCCAGGTGGGATGGGCTTCCAGCAATTCGAAAAACGTCGCGTCAAACAGCGCGCCGTACTTGATGACCTCCGCCATACCGCCGGCTTGCTCACGCGGCGGAAGGCTCTGCAACAGATCGGTGTCCGCAATCACCAGCGACGGCTGATGGAACGCGCCGACCAGATTTTTCCCCTCGGGGAGATCGATCGCGGTCTTACCGCCGACCGCGCTGTCCACCTGCGCCAGCAGGGTGGTGGGAATCTGCACGAAGCGCACGCCGCGCATATACGTGGCGGCCACAAAGCCTGCCAGATCCCCGATCACGCCGCCGCCGAACGCGAGCAGCAGATCGCCGCGGGACAGTCCGCTTTCGGCGCAAAAGGAGAGACACCGTGCGTATTGATCGACGCACTTGGTCTGCTCGCCGTGGGGGAGAACCAGCACGCGATGCGGCAGATCGCCCAGCGCCGTTTCCAACCGCTTACCGTACAGCGCCCACACGTGGTCGTCGGTCAGCACCACCGCCATCGCAGGCGCGGATACCGCGGCGATCAACTCTCCGGCGCGGTCCAGCAGACCGCCGCCGATTTGGATGGCGTAGGCGCGTTCCTGCAACCCGACGGTCAGTGTTTTCATGCGGATTCCCTCCCTTATACTTTATATTATAATGTATTGTAGTACGCTAAAAAGTGAAAGTCAAGGCGTATCCAAGAAAAAAATAAAAAATGCACCGTCAAAAGACGGCGCATTTTCGCGGTTTACTTAATGACGGTACCCATCTGACCGGCCGCGCAGTAGGCGGCGTTGGCCTCGTCGGTATCGATGTGCATCGCCAGCGCATACGAGCTGCTCACACGCACGATCACGTCGCCCAGCACGCAGGCGCGACCGTTGTCGTTCTTGATTTCGACGCTGACGATGTCCTTGTCTGCCAGTTCGAATTCGGCGGCATCCTCGGGGGTCATGTGGATGTGACGCTTGGCGGCGATCACGCCCTCGGTCAGCTCCACCTCGCCGCACGGACCGACCAGCTTGCAAGCGCCGGAGCCGGCCACGTCGCCCGACTCACGCACGGGGGCGTTCACGCCGATGGAACGGGCGTCGGTCAGCGACAGCTCGACCTGCGTCGCCGGACGGCAGGGGCCGAGAATGGACACACCCTTGAGTTCACGCTTCGGACCGACGACGGTCACACGCTCCTCGCAGGCGAACTGACCCGGCTGGGACAGCATTTTCTTAACGGTCAGCTCATAGCCCGCACCGAACAGAATCTCCAGATCCTGCTTGGACACGTGGACGTGACGGGCGGAGGTCTCCACCATAACTTGATTTTTCATCGTAAAACCTTCTTTCACCGCGACTTTTGGCGAAGTCACGAAAATTTTCATCGATATTGTACCGCAAAACAGATGATTTTTCAAGAGATATGTGCTATAATCTTTTTATAAATTTCATTTTCACGGAGGAGGATCCGCTATGATGCCTTATACCGACTGGGAAAAACTGACCGCCGACTGCCGCCAATGCCGCCGTTGCGGCTTGTGCGAGACCCGTCACAACGTCGTTGTCGGCGTCGGTCCCTCCAACGCCGAGGTGCTGTTCATCGGAGAGGGTCCCGGCGAAAACGAGGACCTGCAGGGCGAGCCGTTCGTCGGACGCGGCGGCAAGCTGCTGGATCTGGCGCTGCACGCGGTCGGTCTGGATCGCCACCACAACATTTACATCGCCAACACGGTCAAATGCCGTCCGCCGAAAAACCGCGATCCGCTGCCGGAGGAACAGCAGGCCTGCGCCCCGTGGCTGGCGGAGCAGATACGGCTGTTAAATCCCAAGATCGTGGTCTGCCTCGGTCGGGTGTCTGCCTGCCGTATGATCAAGGAGGACTTCAAGGTCACCAAGGAAATCACCAAGCCGGTACACCTTATAATAACCGCGTATCTTGGCCAGGCCGAAGACCCGAGGCACCAGGGCCGTAGCGGCGTGACATATTACGGGAAGCCTCCGCGAATTGTCCTTTATCTGAGCAACCATACCGGTCAGCTGGTACATGGGCATCACAGGAACAACTATGGGGAAAACAAGAAGTATCCCGTGACGAAGGACCTGCTTGAGTCCTGGACAGATATTCTTGTCCACGAGGTCAGCCACGCGCTAGACCAGCTGATGCGCCGGAGCAACGAGTACAACAAATCTACAAAGAGCAGTCTTAGGCAGACCAAGAGCTACAGCTATGCGAACGACCTTCTCGAGACCAATGCCCGCATCCCGCAATTTGCATACATGCTCGCCGATATGGCATTGAAGAACAAGGGGCAGGGCGGGTTTGCCCCGTTCAAGAGTGCGGTCGAGATATTCAACGACAAGATTATGCAGTTTAGCTTCATGTCGGATGACGCCAAGAAGAGAACCTTAAAGCGGATGTTCGACATATATTCGAAGTTCAAGACCGCCTGGGAACAGCATAAGGATGAGATTTCGAGTGCGGCCGACTTTATGAAGTTCATCGATACCATGGAAATGAAGGAAAAGGCTGTCAAGGGCCGCACGGCGGAAGAATACCTTGGCAAGCGGGCTACGATTACTACCAGTAACGGCCTCAAGCTGGTATTGAAAAAGGTGGATAACGGGTTCTACCAGGTGGTCGACGGTACCCATTCCGATGATGTCGGACTTAAGGTAAAGTTCGACCCCGATGTCACTGTCCGTAGCAAGAAACTCTTCATTTTCCGTATATTGGAAGCTATACGGAAAGACGGCTCGAAGGCCCCGTATAATATGCTGAGCGTTTCAACTATAGAACCCAGTTCAGAACAGCAGGCCGAAAACCTTAATGCCGAGCAGCTTCTTGGCGACAAGGCTGAAATCCTTATGAACAAGAAGACTGGCGCGACGATGACCCTTGCCAAGGATTCGGATGGTTTCTACAAGGCGGTCGATGCGACGGTAAAGAGCCTAGTTGGCACGAAGTACAAGTTTGAGCCGGAAGTCACTTACAGCCCGCTCCTGCACGAATACCGGTTTGCTTGTGAGGAAAGCTTTGAAGCTGACGGTAGCGAAGGGTTCGTATCAGGATTACACGCCTATAACATCAAGAAACTTTAGGCAAGTATAGCAAATCCGGAGGGGCTAAGTGTATAAACAACGGGTATGGCTATTGAAAATATCGAACAGGGGACTCTTCCGGCCCACATAAAGGCCGTCATCGCGCTTACCAGCTGGAAGAAAAGGATTAACACGGTCGGGCTGACCATTTTCAACCTCAGGTGCGTCTGCGG
>JAFOFS010000130.1 GCA_017387165.1 Clostridia bacterium | reverse complement strand
TTTTCTCATTACTCTACCAACAGATTGTATAATATCAGTCATCTGGCGGATTTCACCTTCGTGGACGAAACCTTCCTCACGACCGAAATCCCCGAGGATCTGAAGATCGACCACGCGTTTGAATGCGTCGGCGGTAACGGCTCGCAGTACGCGATCAACCAGATCATCGACTATATTCACCCCGAGGGCACCATCTCCATCCTGGGCGTGACCGAGTATCCCGTTCCGATCAACACCCGTATGATGCTGGAGAAGGGTCTGCGGATGTTCGGCAGCAGCCGCAGCGGCCGCGTCGATTTCCAGAAGACGGTGGATATGTACGCCGCTTATCCGGATATCGTCGAGTACCTCAGCCACATGGTCGGCCACGTGATGCCGGTCCGCAGCATCAAAGATATGGTCACGGCGTTCGATCTGGATATCAACAAGACCTTCGGCAAGACGGTTATGAAATGGGAGAAATGATTCTCCGATAAACTTCTCGGCGGTCCCGTTTCGGGACCGCTTTTTGTTCAAATTATACGGAAAAGAACGGTTTCTTTTCTTATAAAAAGTGAGAAAAACCACTTGACAACCGTCGGGTATTCGTTTATAATATTTGGCGTATCTGAGGTGTTTGACATGAAATGGAACGTGAGAACGCTCTTTACAGAGGAGCGAAAGAGTTTGCCGATCCAAGACGAGCTCGACCTGTCGGGTCTGGAGTGGAGCGGTGAGTATCCTTTCGCGAAGCCGGTTATTGTGTCCGGCGCTGTCACCGGTGCCGGCGGTATCGTCATACTGCGCTGTACTGTAGAGTATGAGTTTTCGGGTTCCTGCGACCGTTGCCTGTCCCGCTTTTCCCGAGGCGGTAAGCTGGAAACGGAGCACTTGTTGATCTTATCGGATGAGGACAGTGAAGATGAGAATGCGATTCTGCTGGATGACTCGTATCTCTTGGATCTGGACGACGTCATACAGGCCGATCTGTGCTTGGAAATGCCGATGAAGAGCCTGTGCAAGCCCGATTGCAAGGGACTGTGTCCCTCCTGCGGTCAGGACTTAAACGCCGGTGTCTGTGCGTGCTCCGCGAAAGAAGTGGACCCCAGACTGGCGGCTCTGCGGCAATTTCTTGAAAACGAATGAAAACAATTTAAGGAGGTTACGAAAATGGCCGTTCCGAAGAGAAAAGTATCGAAAGCGCGTCGTGACAAGCGTCGCAACAATCTGTGGAAGATGGATGCTCCCGCGCTCATGAAGTGCCCGAACTGCGGCGCTTACAAGCGCACGCACCGTCTTTGCCCGGCTTGCGGTTACTACAATGGCCGCGAGGTGGTCAAGGTCGAAAAGGCGGAAGCCTGATCGCACGATGTGTAAGGGGTGGAGGAGTATATCCTTCACCCCTCTTTTTTTGAAAATTCCGGTCAATTTTGGGCAGAATAGGAGGGAAAACGGATGGTTTTGATTGATGGCATCACGCCGAAAAGCGCTGCCGAAAAAGCGAAAATCAAGGCAGGAGATTATCTGCTGCGCATCAACGGACACGACGTTGAGGACGTGCTGGACTATCGGTTTTTCCTGCCGGATACCCGTCTGAAGCTGGAGCTGCAGACCGCCGACGGCAAGCACCGCACGGTGCGTATCCGCAAGGAGGAGTACGAGGAAATCGGTCTGGAATTTGCGTCCTATCTGATGGACGAGCAGCACACCTGCCGCAACAAATGCGTCTTCTGCTTTATTGACCAGATGCCCCCCGGCATGCGGGAAACGCTGTATGTCAAGGACGACGACAGCCGCCTGTCCTTCCTGTTTGGCAATTACATCACGCTGACCAATCTGTCCGAGCACGAGCTGTCCCGTATCATCGAGATGCACATCAGCCCGGTCAACGTGTCGGTGCACACCACCGATCCCGACCTGCGGTGCCGTATGATGAACAATCGCTTTGCAGGGGACAGCCTCCGCCACCTGCGTCGCCTTGCGGATGCAGGCATCCGCATCAACGCGCAGATGGTGCTTTGCCCCGGCTGGAACGACGGCGAGCAGCTCACCCGTACGATGCGGGATTTGCTGGCGTATTATCCGGCGGTGCAAAGCGTGGCCGCCGTCCCGGTCGGTCTCACCAAGTACCGCGAGGGTCTGACGCCGCTGTCCCTGTTCACCAAAGAACAGGCCGCCGACGTCATCGAGCGGATGGAGGCGATGGGGGACGAGATGGAAGCCGCCGGCAAGCCCCGTCTGTTTTATCCGTCGGATGAGTTTTATCTCACGGCGGAGCGTCCGTTGCCCTCTGCCGATTTCTACGCCGATTTCGTGCAATGGGAAAACGGCGTCGGTATGATCTCGCTGCTGCGGCAGCAGTTTGCCTCGGCGCTGGAATGGTGCGACGAGCAGCCAAGCGGCTCCCGTCTTACGGTGGTGACCGGTCTGCTGGCCGCCCCCGAACTGACCTCGCTGTGCGAAGCTGCCGGACGGAAATGGCCGTCGCTGCAGGTGACGGTACGGGGAATCCGCAACGACTTCTTCGGTGAAACCATCACCGTCGCCGGTCTGGTGACCGGTGGGGATATCATCCGCCAGCTGGAGGGCGTGGAAACCGATTATCTGCTCATTCCCACCTGTATGCTGCGGCACGAGCAAGACCTGTTTTTGGACGACGTCAGCGTCGAGCAGGTGGAGCAAGCATTGAACGCCAAGGTGGTCATCGTCGGAGAAGACGGCGGCGACCTGCTGGACGCGTTATTGTTGTAAGGAGAAAACTATGAAAAAGCCGATCGTGGCCGTTGTCGGCCGTCCCAACGTGGGAAAATCGACCTTATTTAATAAATTGATCGGGCGCCGTCTGTCCATTGTCAAGGACACCCCCGGCGTCACCCGTGACCGCATTATGGCGGATTGCGAGTGGGCGGGACGCCCGTTTTTGCTGACCGATACGGGCGGCATCGAGCCCCGTACCGACGATCTCATTCTGTCCAAAATGCGCCAGCAGGCGCAGCTGGCGATCGACCAGGCGACGGTTATCGTGCTGGTGACCGACATCACCTCCGGTGTCACCGCCAACGATATGGACGTCGCGGCGATGCTGCAGCGGAGCGGTAAGCCGGTGGTGCTTTGCGTCAACAAGTGCGACCACATCGGCAATCTCCCTGCCGATTTTTATGAATTCTACAATCTCGGACTGGGCGACCCGATCGCGGTGTCCTCCGTCCACGGACACGGTACCGGCGATCTGCTGGATGCCGTGATCGAGTATTTCCCCGACGGCGAAGTGGTCGAGGAGGAAAACGCTCCCATCTGCGTGGCGGTCATCGGCAAGCCGAATGCCGGCAAATCCTCCCTCATCAACTGCGTTTCTCACGAGGAGCACTCCATCGTGTCGGATATAGCCGGTACCACCCGTGACGCGGTGGATACCCCCGTCCATAACGCACACGGCGATTTTCTGTTTATCGATACGGCCGGTCTCCGCCGCAAGAGCAAGGTGGACACCGATATCGAGCATTATTCCATTCTGCGTGCGCAGATGTCCATCGAGCGTTCGGACGTGTGCGTCATTATGATCGACGCGACCGAGGGCTTCACCGAGCAGGACAGCAAAGTGGCCGGTCTTGCGCACGAAGCCGGCAAGGCTTGCATCATTGCGGTCAACAAATGGGATATCGTGGAAAAGGATACCCACACGATGGACCGTATGCGTCAGGATCTGGAGCGGGATTTCAGCTTTATGTCCTACGCGCCGATGATCTTCATTTCCGCCAAAACGGGACAGCGCGTGGATAAGCTGTTTTCGCTCATCCGCTACGTCCACGAGCAGAACTGTATGCGGGTCACCACCGGTATGCTCAACGACGTGCTGGCAGATGCAACCGCCCGTGTGCAGCCGCCGACCGACCGCGGTCGCCGCCTGAAGATCTACTATATGACGCAGGCGTCCACCTGTCCGCCGACCTTCGTCTGCTTCGTCAACAAGGCGCAGTTGTTCCACTATTCGTATCAACGCTATATCGAAAACTGCATTCGCAACACCTTTGGCTTGGAGGGCACTCCGGTGCGCCTGATTGTCCGTGAAAAGGGTGAAAACGCCGATAACGTCGGCGGCCCGAAGAAAGGCTGATAGCAAATGATCTCCAAACGAGAACGAGAACGGCGTCGCCGTGCTTCCCGCCGTCGGGCGGCGAAGACCGAGCTGCACGCGGTTTTGTTTATCATTATAGCGGTGGCTCTGACCGTCGTGTGCGTTTCTTGCGCCCTGACCGGTCGGGATAAGGGACAATCCCCCGTGCCGAGTGATACGACAACCACTTCCTCGACCACGACAACCACCATAACCACCACAACCACCACCACGACCGCCACGACCACTGCTTCGTCGTCGGTGACCACCTCCGCAACCACCCGTCCGACCT
>JAFOFS010000129.1 GCA_017387165.1 Clostridia bacterium | reverse complement strand
GGTCTACAATATATTATACAGCCAATATAATAATAAATCAAGTGCTTTGTCGAAATTTTGCAAAAGAATTCTCATGAAATATGATTAAAAAAGCATCAAAAAGCAACAAAATTTGATGATTTTATAACAACAAATCCTGCTATACCGTCGAGCGGCAAACACCTTCACAAAAAGGCGCCAGCAACCAAAAACCCCCGCCAATCCGCGGGGGTTTTTGATTCAATTAATCTGTTCTCACTCAGCCGACTGTCTCTACCACGCCGGCAAACAACGGCGCACCGGTACCCGATGTCACCACGAAAATGAAAGGGCGATCGAGTACAAAATCGACCTCATCCTTGGGTGGTACGCCGGCGCCCGCCGCAGCCATGACGGTATACGCCGCTGCCGTGCAGCCCTCCTCGTCTACCGCTACGCGGACGGCGTGCTCGGCCTGTGAGATGAAGAACTCATCGGCAATCTGCTCCTCGCTGACCGGGCTGAAATCGGCGGCAGACGGATCGAAGACATCGGTGATACCGAGCGAGGCCAGACCTTCCTTGAGGTCAAGTTCGGACGAGGTGTCAAACTTGGGCATCGAAAGGTTGACTACCAGCGTCTTTTTTTCGGCGCCGTATCCGTTCAGCGCCAGGTTGTAAATCGCATTTCCGGCCAGCAGACTGTCGGCCGACACCCCCTCGTCGGGCAGAATCAGCCACATCATGCCGCTGCCCCGCAGCGACTTGGCAACCGCGCCGAAGCCGTCGCCCCAGTAGTAATCGCCGACGCTGTTCTGGTGCATGAAGTCAATCGTCTCATCGCCGGAGGACGCATGGAAAATCCCTTGTGCGGTATGCTTGGCAAAGAACTCATCCTCCCACTTAGCTTGATAATGCACAGTGGTTGCCAATGCCAGTACGGTACGCGGATCGAGCGAAAAATTGTTCGCCTGCTCGCGAAGCAGACCGCCGGTCTGCTCATCAAGCCAGCTGCGCAGCGCAGCGTCAAACGCCGCTGATCCCACCGTTCCACGGAAAGACGAGGCGTAGTAATGCTCGGCCAGCGTATCCAGCGTCGACTGGCGGAAACTGAACCGATCACTCAGCCACAAAGACGAGCCGAAGACGGTTGTGGTCAGCCCGTCGTTCTGATAATTCGCCTCCCAGATACGCTTCGCCCGGCTGCGGACAGTTTCCACGCTGTCGGCGCCGAGCAGGCTCAGGATCTGCGCGCGGCTCTGCCCGTCGGTCAGTTCGGTCAGCATAGAAAGCGCCATATACACGTTCACCGGTGAGAGAACGCGGTTCTCACCCGCAGTCTCGTCATCTGACGTCAGGAACTGCCGCATCAGCGCGATACAGCTTGCATCAAGTCCTGCATCATAGCCGGCCGGTTGGTTGCGGCGGACGCTGCGGTCGCCTATCCATGCATCGTAGGCTGCCTGATATCCGGCCGTATCAAATGTACCGCCCGGACGGTCATAATCAACCGCATTTGGATAAGGGACAGCCGTCGGGTAGACCGCCTTCGCCAGCTGCAACTGCAGCAGCAAATCGCTCGGCTGCGTCGAACCGACCGGCTCGGTCGTTTCAGGCACAAGGGTTGTCACAGGAGCGGCCGTCGTGCCGGGAGCGACCGTCGTATCGAGAGCAGTCGTCGTATCGTCGACGATCGGCGGCAGCGGAGCGTCGCCCTGCAGCTGCCAGACGGCGACACCGCCCACGACGGACAGCAGCAGCACGGCCGCCGCTGTCAGGGCAGCAGCACGCAGTGTACTTGTCTTTCTGCGCCCGGCCGCAAGTGTACGCGCAGCAAGGTCGGCAGGCATCTCGATTTCACAGTTTGCTTGTGTATAACGTTTCATTTCATATTCTCCTTTCGTGTGCAGCTCAGATCTCGGCGTCCCATAGCCGCTCGCGCAGCATCGCACGGGCGCGGGAGAGCTGCGACTTGACCGTCCCCTCGGCACAGCCGAGCAGCGCGGCAATTTCCGAGACCGAAAAGCCCTCGTAATAGTGCAGATGGATCGCC
>JAFOFS010000128.1 GCA_017387165.1 Clostridia bacterium | reverse complement strand
GTTTGCGCTTTTTGCGCAAACGGAGTTTTTCATTTTACCAACGGGTGGATTATTCAGTTTTGCAATCGCAGACATCCTCGAACACGAAATCGGGACGCGTATCGGCGTGAATACTGCGCACGGTGACGTTTTCCAGCGTCAACCCGTTAATATGACGGAAAAAGATTCCCTTCGCCGGCAGAATCCAACCGAGGTTATAAATCTCGGGATAGGGCGTCGTCGGCTCCGCCACTTCCGTTTCATACGCGCTCACACCGCCGGACACGGTCAGGTGGACGTTGCGCAGGGTGACGTTTTCCAGCGGATACCCCGGCAATCCGCACACGTTGGAGGTTTGCTGCCACGGGTCGGATTCTTTCCACGGTGACTGCCCCTCCGGCAGCGGACGGAAGCTCCACGGCTCCTGCCGTGTGTCCCCCGCCTTAAACGAAAAATAGTTCCACGGCATCACGTCGTACGCCTCATAGGGTCCGTCAGCCGTGATGTTTTCCAGCAGCAAGTTGCGGATGGCGCCGATCGGCCGACCGCTCGGCCCACGCATCCGATCACCCAGACAAATGTATAAAATACCGCCCGCATTGCGGATGCGGATGTTACGCAGCGTCACGCCGTCCAACACCGCGCCGTCTACACTTTCGATCGCGATGGCGGTGATGCGGGTATCGAAAACGTCGATATCCTCCACCGTGATATCCTCAAAGCCGCCGTTTGTTTCGGTGCCGAATTTAATGGCGGAGCAACGGCTCTTGACGCGGCAATTCCACACGCGGATATCGCGACAGACCCCAAGGCGATTCAGCGTATACGACGACTTGAACACGATGCCGTCATCCCCCGATTCCACGTCGCAATCGTGTATCCGCACCCGTTCGCAGTTGTCGGGTGAGATGCCGTCGATATACACCTGCATCCGCAGATGATGGATTTCCACGTCGCGGCAGCCCGCAAAATAAACCGCCAGATCGGTGACGTTTTTCAGTTCCAGGTCAGCGATCTCCACGCAGGTACAATTTTTCAGCGAAATGCATTTCGGGCCACGATGTACGATCGCCGCGCCGCGGACGCCGTCCTCATCCCACACCGAGCGCATATCCACCAGCGCCCGACCGCCGAAGGAAATGTTGTCACAGTCGATGCCGACGAACATAGCAAGATGAAAATACGAATGCGACGCGTCCTGATACAACGGATAGTCCACCGCCTCCTGCGGCGCGTAATCGTAAAAATTCAGCGAGCCGAGAACGACCGTGCCGTCCTCAAAGCGGATATGCACGCCGCTTTTCAGAAACACGGTGGAGAGCACGTAGGTTCCTTTCGGAAACCAAACCGTACCGCCGGCCGCCGCGCAGGCGTCAACCGCTTTTTGCACCGCTTCGGTATCCAACGTCCGTCCGTCAGCCACCGCGCCAAAATCCAAAACCGAATAGTTCGACATTTTTCTCTCCTGATTTTTTCTGTAAACAGATTCTTATCACGATTGCCTGTTCGCTCTTGTTTTTCAGTATACCTTTTCTTGTCCGTTTTTTCAAGGGGCGCGGCTTGCTTTTTCGCAATTTCCGTGTTACAATAAAACAATAGGAGGCGATCAATATGCGTATACTGCGTGACCTCGCGTACGGCGAGCATTCCTGCCGACGGCTGGATCTGTATCTGCCCGACGGCGAACAGTTTCCCCTGCTGCTTTTTTTCCACGGCGGCGGCATCGAAGGTGGCCGTAAGGAGGATCTGGAAGCGGTCGGACGACAGTTGGCAGCAGCCGGTATCGGTCTGGCCAGCGCGGAATATCGCCTCTATCCCGACGCCAAGTACCCCGAATTTATTGAGGACGCCGCGGCGGCGGTGGCGTGGACCAAGGCTCACCTGAACGAATACGGTGGGGACAAGCTGTACGTCGGCGGCAGCTCGGCAGGCGGTTACCTATCCATGATGCTCTGCTTTGACGAGCGGTGGCTGGCGCCGTACGGTATGACCACCACCGACGTCGATGGTTGGGTCCACGATGCCGGTCAGCCGACTGTGCATTTCAACGTCCTGCGGGAGCGTGGCGTGGATTCCCGTCGTCTGATCGTGGACGAGGCAGCACCGCTGTACCACATCGGCAAGGCCG
This sequence comes from Clostridia bacterium, assembly GCA_017387165.1. Taxonomy (GTDB): domain Bacteria; phylum Bacillota; class Clostridia; order Oscillospirales; family Acutalibacteraceae; genus RGIG426. Next base: position 7,227 of record JAFOFS010000128.1, on the reverse strand, counting down.
AGCGATATTCTCCGATGCTGTTCCTCGTGTCGGATAACGATATGGAAAACCGCTATGAGCAGACGATGCTCGTGCTGTCCACCCTGCGGCATTTCCGCTACGATATGACGCAGGTCACCCTCAAGGAAATGCACGGCGTCCACTGCCAATACATCAGCATCCCGAACGAGGACGGCACCGTGCCGTTTGCGTATCTGGTTATCGATTGGCTGAACGCCTGATCTCTCGACGGAGCAAAAAGCATGGATAAAAAAGCACTGGTCAAATATCTCGCTTCGATGCTGCTGTTCGGCTTAAACGGCATCGTAGCCGATCATATTCCCTTAAACAGCTACGAAATCGTGCTGCTGCGCACCTGCATCGGCAGTCTGCTTTTGGTGACGCTGTTTTTGCTCGGCAAGGGGAAATTCCATCTGCGCGCATACAAGCGCGACGCCCTGTTTATTGCCCTGTCGGGCGTGGCAATGGGCGCCAGCTGGATGTGCCTGTATGAAGGCTATCAGCAGATCGGCGTTTCTCTTTCTTCCCTCTTGTACTACTGCGGTCCGGTCATCGTGATGATGCTCTCGCCACTGCTGTTCCGCGAAAAACTGACCGCCGCTAAACTGATCGGTTTTGCGGTGGTACTGGTCGGTTTGTTCCTGGTCAACGGCGCGGTGGTGCAAAACGGCTTAAACGCGTGGGGACTCCTCTGCGGTTTCCTCTCCGCCGTGACCTATTTCCTGATGGTCACCTTCAACAAGCAATCCACCCGCATCACCGGCATGGAAAACGCGGTCATTCAGCTCATCACCGCCTTCATCACCGTCGGCATCTTCGTCGGCTGCAAGCAAGGCTTGCTCATCCGCATGCCGCTTGAGGCGTGGGGCTGGGCGCTGCTGCTCGGTCTGGTCAACACCGGCTTCGGCTGCTATCTGTATTTCTCCTCGCTGGCGACCCTGCCGGCGCAGACGGTGGCGGTCTGCGGCTATCTGGAACTTCTCTCCGCCGTCGTGTTCGCCGCTCTGCTGCTCAACGAACGGATGACCGTTCCCCAGCTGATCGGCGCCGCCTGCATTTTGCTGGGCGCCATGTTGGGCGAGCTGTGGCGACCCAAGAAACGGATAACGAAAATCCAAAAATCAAGCATTGCTCCCACTGCGAAATCTTGATATAATGAAAGCAGACATTTACGAAAGGTGGATAAACGATGAATCAGCATTCCGAACAAGCCAAGGCGTACCAACAGTTTTACCGCAAACAGCTGCTGGAAAGCGTGATGCCCTTCTGGCAAAACAGCGATTTGGTGGACAAGACCTACGGCGGCTACATCTCGTCGGTTGACCGCGAGGGTCGCAGCTACAACGACGACAAATCGGTCTGGTTCCAGGGGCGTTGCCTGTGGACCTTCTCGGCGCTCTGCAATCAGTACGGCATCCGCGACGATTGGAAAGCCGCTGCCGATGCAGGCAAGCCGTTCCTTGAGAAATTCTGCGTGGATACCGACGGCCGTATGTTCTTCACGGTAACGCGCGACGGCAAGCCGCTGCGCAAACGCCGCTATATGTTCTCAGAAAGCTTCTACGTCATCGCGATGGCCGAATACGGCCTTGCCTTCGGTGATGCGGACGCGATCGCCAAGGCGGAGGAATGCTTCGAACTGATGCTCCGCCTGTATCACGATCCCGCCTCCGATCCGTTCAAGATCACCCCGAAAAGCTATGCCGAAACGCGTTCCGAGCGTTCGGCAGCGGTGCCGATGGTGCTGGTTTCGGCGGCGCAGTTGCTCCGTCGCTGCGATCCGAGCAAGGCGGATTACTACACCGCCGTGGCGCAGGAAATGGCGGACGACATCCTCACCTATCACTACAACCCCGAGCTGAAAGCGACGCTGGAAACCGTCCTGACGGATGGCGGCCACGTTGACAATCCCGCCGGTCGCGGCATCAACCCCGGTCACTCCAGCGAAAACGCGTGGTTCCTGATGAGCCAGGCGGCGTACACCGGCGATAAGGAACTGCTGCAAAAGGCTCTGAATATGTTTGATTGGGCGTTTGAGCGCGGCTGGGACAAGGAGCACGGCGGTATGCTGTACTTCGTTGAGCTGGACGGTCGCCCCTGCGAACAGCTGGAATGGGATATGAAGCTGTGGTGGGTGCACAACGAGGTGCTGATCGCCTCGTTGATGGCGTACGGTATGACCGGCGACGAGAAATACTGGGAACGCTTTGAACTGGTGCACGAATACGCCTTCTCCCACTTTGCCGATGAGAAATACGGCGAGTGGTACGGCTATCTGCACCGCGACGGCACCGTTTCTCACACCCAAAAGGGCTCGCTGTGGAAAGGTCCGTACCACCTCCCCCGTTGCCTGATGCTGTGCGACCGCCTGCTGGGTCTGATCGCCGAGGGCAAGCCGATGGAGCCGATTCTCTAAACGCAATAACCAAAACGCGTTGTGTCACCGACACAACGCGTTTTTTGTTTCCGTTTCCTGCATCTCGGTAAGATGACGCCAGTACTTTTTCGGCATATTCTGCCGCCGCAAAGCAGGGTTGATCCGCTCGGTAATGGCGACCGTGTCGTAAAAGGTCTTCCACAGTCGCTGATATTGCCGTTCCTCGGCGGTCAGCACCGGCGCGTAGCTCTCCTCCACCTGCCGCACCACCCACTGCTTGCCATCGTACAAGCCTGCCTCGGCGTGCGCCTGATCGTAGATCACGAACGCCTGGGTGTTCAGCCGATGGACGAAGTGCGGCATGATCAGCGGCAACACCGGATAGGTGGGTTCGATTTTACAATAATATACCCCCGTTTCCGTTTCTGCAAACCGCACGAACTGCAGCAGATGGCCGGCCTCTCGCGAGACCAAGGAGGCGAGCTTGTTGACCGCCATCACCCGATGATCGGTGAGGCTGCGGACCAGCCGTTCGTGAATGCGGAAACCAAGCTGCAGGTACTCGTAGATCCGCATACAGCGATCGGGGTGCAGCGACAAAAACGCTTTCCAGCAATTTTCGTATGCCTCCCGTCCCATCTGTCGGCAAATGCCCCGACGCACCCGTTCGGCTTTTGCCGCATCGGTCACGACCGTTTCGTAGTGGGTGTCCAGGCGCGGCTGCCCGTTCGGCTCCAGAATATCCTGCGGCATCGGTCGCCGCGAATACGCCTCAAAAACGGCGGTCAGCAGCCCCTCAAAGCTGTCGTCGCAAATCAAAGCTGTCCTGTCAAGCATTGGCGCACGTCCTCTCTCGTCGGTAAATTCGGCACGCCAAACAGGGTCAGCTGTTCAAACGGGGATGCCGCTTTTTGCAGTTCGGGGCGGGACAATTCCGCCAGTGAGCGGTAAACAACGGCAGGATCCTCGGGGGTATCCGGCAGCATCCGCCCACCGCAGGTGATAAAATAACGGGCGCGTTTGACCACCACTCCCAGCTTTTTCATATCCTCCGGACGAAGCCGACCCGTTCGCCGCGCCCGTAAAATATGCAAGGCGGAACGAACGCCGATTCCGGGCACGCGCAGCAGCTCCTCCTTATCGGCGGTGTTGACCTCAATCGGAAAGCGCTCGGGATGCCGCAACGCCCACGCGCATTTCGGATCTAAAAACGGGTCAAGCGTCGGATGCTCGTCATCGACGATCTCATCCACCGAAAAGCCGTAAAACCGCAGCAGCCAATCGGTCTGGTACAGCCGATGCTCCCGCAGCAACGGAGGAGGGGTATTTTTTGGTAAAAGCGCATGGGTGCCGACCGGAATATACGCCGAGAAAAACACTCTCTTCAACCCGTATTGACGGTACAGCGCGTCGGTCAGTTTCAAAATCTGCCGATCCTCATCCGGCGTCGCCCCGATGATCATTTGGGTGGATTGACCGGCAGGAACGAATTTGGTTGCATGGCGGTAAACCGCCAACTCCTCCTTGCTTTGGGTGATGCCGTCCCGAATCTGCCGCATCGGCGCCAGAATGTTCTGTTTGGTTTTGGCAGGTGCCAGCGTCTGCAACCCTCGCTCACTCGGCAATTCGATGTTGACGCTCATACGATCCACCATTTGCCCTAAAAGCGTCACCGCTTCGGGCGAGCAGCCGGGAATGGCTTTTGCGTGAATATACCCCCGAAAACCATACTCCTCCCGCAAAATGCGGATTGTCTGAATCATCTGCTCCATCGCGTGATCGGGTGTTCCCGCCACCCCCGAGCTCAAAAACAGACCCTCGATGTAATTGCGACGATACATACCGATGGTGAGCTCCGCCAACTCCCGTGGGGTAAAAGACGCTCGCGGAACGTCGTTGGAGCGGCGGTTGACGCAATACTGGCAATCGTAGGCGCAGACGTTGGATTGCAACACCTTGAGCAGGCTGATGCAGCGACCATCCGCCGAAAAGCTGTGACAAATGCCGGGGGCGCAGGTGCCGCCCAGCTTACCTGCCACCGGACTGCGGTCGCTGCCCGAGCTGGTGCACGCCGCATCGTATTTAGCCGAATCGGTCAGAATTTCCAATTTTCGCCGGATACTCTCATCCACGTCCCTCTCCCCTTTCGTCAACCTATCTTTAGTATAGAACATCTTTTTGCATTTGTCAAACATTTGTTCGCTTTTTGGATGAAAAAGGATGGTTGGGAGGGGTCGGCGTCCTCAACGACCCGTGCGAAACTTTTTTCTCTCCCTCCGTCTTTTGCCTACGGCAAAATCCACCTCCCTCGTCAGAGGGAGGCAAAACGGTTACCGCAATCTTGCGGCAACATTGTAGGGGCGGCAATCTGCCGCCCGTGAGGCGACGCAGGCGATGAGTATGAACACCCCTCTCCGTCACGCTTCGCGTGCCACCTCTCCCCAAGGGGCGAGGCAAGGGGTTTGCGTGGAATTGGCGGTGGGGTGCCGTCCCGACACTGCGGGGAAATTTCACAAAAAAAGATCGGATGCAAAACGCATCCGATCTTTTTTTCCTATTCAACTTGTCGCTTATTCCAGACCACGGATTTTTCGCTGGTAGTGATAAAACTGCTCGTAGAGGATTTCGGTTTCCTCCAGACCGAGGTGCTTATCGTTTTTCCCCGGCTCATTAAGCATACCGGTATACTGGTAACCGTAGATCTGCTCCAACATATCGTAGTCGTGGATTTCCTTGAGCAAGCCCTCGAAATTCTTCGGGCGGAGCGCACCCTCATCAAACGGGAACTGGAAAATCTCCATATCCACCCAGAAGTGGACGTCCCATTTTTTGCACATTTCCGCAATCTGCGGAATGTTGTTTTCGCTGCGGGCAAATGCAAACGGAATGAGAATATCCAGATGCTGCATAATACCCTTCCACTCATCCTGGTACAGATGCATATCGATGTTGTTGGGCGCGAGGGCGACCGGCTTGGTGGGCGCTAACTGATGCGCAAACGCCGAAAATTCGCGGAAGAAGTTCTGAATATCCTTGTATTTCTCGTCCGGAACGGGCGGATAACCGTAATACAGAGCGCCCATGATCTCCTCCGAGATATAGAAGCCATAGAACGAATGGTGGTGACCGTAGCGTTCAAACAGCTCGGTTGCCACACGCTTGTGCCAAATGAGCGACTCGGGCGAAAAATCAAACCAAGCATACAGACCGACACCGGGGAATACCGCCATGCCGCATTCGTCCGCCGCCGTGAGGATCGCCTCCAGCGGATCGTTTTCCTTCATATTCGGGCGGCGCGGCGCGTAGGCGCTGTCATAGAACGATTCACCGACATAGGTATCCGCCGTCATATCGTGTTGATGGACGTAGCGAGTGCTGTCAAACATATTCTGAATCAGCACAGTGGTGATACCCAGGCGGTGCATCTGATAAACGTGCTCCTTCCAGTCATCATCGGTCATTTCCTCCAGACCGTCCTTAAAATAACGGGACTCGGTCGGACTCCAATGACGGATACTGATCCAGCAGCCGTCTAACAGGCAGGTGGAATGCACCGTCGACGCCACGATCTCGTACGGCTGACGCAGCACCTCGACCGTCTTGCCCTCGGCATCCTCAAACCGCAGTTCCCATTCAAACTGACCGATCAGATCCGCAGTATCGGGATAACCCTTTACCAGCTGCAGAGCGGGCTTCAGTTCAAACGTGCCCGTCGCCACACGGCGACCGTCCGCAAAGACGGCCTCGGTCGCCACGCGGGCGCAGTCCTCCGCCGCCAGGCGGAACTCGACACGGCCGTTATTGGAAATCCGACGGGACGGAACAGGGGTAAAATAGCAATGAGTCATGGAGTCGGCTCATCCTTTCACAGTAATTTATTAGCGTCGTCAATCATCTTCTGATAGATGGTCTCATACTCACCGATGACCTTGTTGATATCGTCACCCTGGCGGATGTAGTACAGCAGGTAGAACGCACCGAAGCCCTGCTCCAGCACACCGTCGGTATAGGACGGAATGTACAGGTTCTTCGCGAGCGTGTCGTACAGTTCCTTGCTGCCTTCCTGCAGCAGATCGTCTTTCGCGGTTTCCTCCTCGTGCTGGTACTTACCGATCAGATCGATCAGCATACCCGAGGTATACGCCGCATCGGTCGCCTTGGCGATCGCAAAGCCGGTGGAGTGACCGAAGTTCTTGTTTTCGGTGTTGTTCGGACCGACCGGGAACGGCGCCACGCCGAAGTCGAGCGAGATGGTGCCCTCTTTCTTCAGCGCTGCAAACGCCTTCTCTTCGTAGGCATAGGCACCGTGGAACACTGCACGGCCCTTCAGGAACTTGTTCTGACCGGTGACGTAGCCGACGCCGCAGATCTTGTTGGTGTAGAAGATATCCTGCACCATTTCCAGCGTCTTGCGCATTTCGGCGGACTTGATGTTCAGTTTATACTGGCCATCAACGAAATCCACCGCGCGGCAGGCATTCGAAGCCTGGAAGACTTCGTCAAACATATTCTCGATACCCACCACTTTGGCTTCTTCGTCGTAGCACTCGCGGCAGATCTCCACAAATTTTTCCCAAGTCCACTCGCCTGCTTCGTACAGATCCATCGGCTCGTCAGCGCCGTAGCCGTTGTTGATCAGCAGATCGCGGTTGTAGTACATCACGTAGGCGGTCGCGGTGACGTGACCGGCGTAATACTTGCCGTCAAACTTGACGTAATCGTCCATCACCGACAGCTGATGCCACGGCTGGGTCAGGTCGATGTACTCGTCCACCGCCTTCATATAGCCCTTTTGATACATATTGAGATACTCGCTGATGGAAACGTAGAACACGTCGATCGGGTCCTTT
>JAFOFS010000127.1 GCA_017387165.1 Clostridia bacterium | reverse complement strand
TTATATCACGCGAGGGTTCTTTTTGACAATGCGAAATTGCCCCTCACTTTTGCACTTTTGTCATTATTAAAATATTACGATTGACAAATGCACTAGACGGTGTTATTCTAAAATTACGATATCGGAGGGGTTTTTTTATGAAAAATGCTAATAATTCCTTTCCTTCCTTTCCGCTGATGGATCTGATCACCGTCACCAAAATTCACTCGTTGTACTACTACGAATTCCCCGCGGATTACCGCTTCCAAGGCGAGCAGCACGACTTCTGGGAATTGGTGTATGCGGACAAGGGCGATTGCTTCGTACAAAACGGCAACGAGCGCATCATTTTGCAAAGCGGCGAGGCGATTCTGACCGCCCCGAACGTGTTCCACTCCCTGGGCGGAAACGGAGCCAATTTGTTCAACGTGTTCGTGATTTCGTTTTCCTGCCGCGCCAAAGCGCTGGAGGCGATCGCCGGAGAGCGGATTACGGTCACGGCAGCGCAGCGCAGCCTGATCTCCAATATCATTAAAGAAGCGCACCATGCCTTTTTCCTGCCGATCATCGACCCGATGGTGATTGAGCTGCATCCGCGAGAGGATGCGCCACTCGGCTCGCAACAGTTGATGAAGAATTATCTGGAAGAGCTGTTCATCTCGCTTCTGCGAAAACAAGTGCAAGACCACAGCACCGCGCCGGTTCTCTCCTTCCTTACCGGCAAGACCACCGACCCGAAAAACCTCATCGAGGCGATCGAAAAGCATCTGCTGGATAATCTGGATAAAGACGTTTCCATCACCGCCATCTGCGAGGCGTTCCACTACAGCAAAAACTACATTTGCTCCCATTTTAAGCAGCAGACCGGCTATTCTATTATGGAGTATTACAACCGCGCCAAGATTGAACGCGCCAAGGAGCTCATCCGCGAACGGAAATATTCTTTCGCGACCATCGCGGAAATGCTGGGCTTCTCCAGCCCCGGTTATTTCTCCAAGACCTTCAAACGCGTCACGGGGCAATCGCCGCAGCAATATCTGCACTCGCTCCGTTCGATTCTTGTTCAGTAATTTAAATTTGGGGGGATTTTCTGTGCCGTATACGGAAGATAAATTTGCCGCAAACGGGTATAAGCAAACCTATCGCGACGGTCTGCTCCGCCTCATCGAGCAACGCCAGCAGGCCGGAGAGGAGACACGCAAGCTGTACACGCAAGCGATCTTCACCGATCCCGAGCCGTACCGTCGGCGTTTCCGCGAAATGCTGGGTTGGCCGCTGACCGAGCCGCGTGACACGGCGCCGCCTGCCGCCGAATGCGAGCTACTGGCAGAGGAGGACGGCTACCGCCTGTATCGAATGAGCTTTGAGATCCTGCCGGGTCTGAAAATGTACGGTCTGCTGTATCGTGCCGCGGGTACGCAGCCGCTGGTGCTGGTGCAGCACGGCGGTCACGGCACCCCCGAATTTATCGGCGGTCTGTACGGCGACGACGGCAACTATAACCGGATGCTGGAACGGGTCAAACAGTACGGCGTACACATCTTTGCACCGCAGCTGCTGCTGTGGCATCCGGACTACGAGGTGGAATTTGACCGCGTGGGGATCGACGCGCAGCTCAAACGGGTGGGCAGTTCCATCACGGCGGTGGAGATCCACGGCCTGCAGCGCATTCTCGATTATTTCGAGGGGCAGGATTTCGTTTCCTGCTTCGGTATGGTCGGTCTGTCCTATGGCGGCTTCTATACCCTGTTCACCTCCGCACTCGACACACGCATCCGCTCGGCGGTCTCCTGCGCGTTTTTCAACGACCGCGACAAGGTGCCGTCCTGCGACTGGTCGTGGTGGCAGGCGGCCGAGCTGCTGAACGACGCCGAGATCGCCTGCCTGGTCTATCCGCGGCGGCTGTGCCTGGAAATTGCCGATCACGACGAGCTGTTCGCCTGTGAAAACGGCAAAAAGAGTTTTGAAAAAGTGCAGCAATACTGCGCCGAGGTCGGCACCGATTGGGTGGATCTGATCGTGTTTGACGGCGTACACGAATTCTGCAAAGAGGATCGCCCGATCGAGCGTTTGATCGCCGATCTGCGTAAGGAAGCGTAACTCATCCCGTCGGTATACGGGTCACAATACACATATTGAAAGCGAGGAAATCACAATGAAAATGGTCAAAGACAAGAAGCTGGTCGTCGGCGCGGACTTTGCCGGTTATCCGCTGAAGGAAGCGGTGGTCGCTCACCTCAAGGCCAAGGGCTGGGAGATCACCGATATGGGCGTCAAGGCGGACAGCGATCCGAACGACACCGATCTGATGTTCCACCGCGTCGGTCTGCGCGTCGGCTCGATGATCTCGGAGGGCGAATTTGAGCGTGCGTTGCTGTTCTGCGGCACCGGCATGGGTATCCACATCGCCGCCAGCAAATGTCCGCACGTCCACGCCGGCGTGGTCGAGAGCGTCCCGGCCGCCCTGCGTGCCATCACCGGTAACGGCGTCAACGTGCTCGCCATGGGCGCGTTCTACGTTGCTCCCGCCATGGGCTGCGACATCGCAGACGCCTACCTCAACGCCGAGCTCGGCTCCGGCTACGAGTGGTGGTACAACTTCTACGAGTTCCATAAGCTCGCCATCGACGAGCTGGAAGCGTTCGACTACGAAGCCTATAAAGCCAACGGCTTCAAGGTCGATAAGCTCGGCGATTTCCCGCTGAAGCTGGAAACCAAACCGGACAACATCTGAAAACAAAAAACTACCCCCAACCTCGGTTGGGGGTAGTTTTTTGTTACTGATTTTGCGTATACTCTCGCGGCGATACGCCGGTCAAACGCTTAAAAAACGTGGAAAAATAATTGGGAGAGGAGAAGTTCATCCGATCCGCGATTTCGGTAGGCGACGCGCCCTTTTGCAGCAATTTCACCGCCTCGTTGCAGCGTAAATGCGACCAGTACAGCTTGGCGGAAGTACCGGAATACATCTTAAACAGCAGTTTCAGGTAGCTGACGCTGATGTTTTCGGCGGCGGCGATCTCCTCCAGACCGACGTTTTCGTAAATCCGCTTGGTCATCGCGGTCACGATACGGCGATATTCCTGTGCGCTGCGGGAGCGTACCAGCGGTTTTTCCGCTTCACCGCCTCGTCCCACCCCGATGAGAAACGCGGTCAGACGGGCGGCGCATTCGGTTGCCGCGTAACGCTCCTCTCCGTTCGTTTCAAACAGGTGGTATATCCGCTCGAACGCATCCTCGAACTCGCTGCGCTCTCGCTCGCTTAAACGGAAGACGCCGCGGGTCAGCCCTTCCGGCAATTCTCCCTCGGTCGCGAAGCTGACGATCAGCACCTCCGTGGGGGCGTTTTCGTCGCTGCGAATGTTGTGGAATTCCATCGGCGCATGCAGGATCAGTTCCCCCTGCTTCAGATGATAGATGTTGGCTCCCTCGACCACCTGCACCTCTCCCGATTGTACGTACACCGCCTCCCAAAAATCGTGGGATTCTCCGATAAAGGAGTAGCCGTTATCCCACTGATAGCGGAAGACTGTGTGAAATTGGCGAATTCCGAAAACCGGCGATGCCAAAATACTATTCAAAATCATACGTTTTCTGTCCTTTTTCCGATTGATTTATTGTTATCGGCAATTTATAATGAGTATAGCAAGCGTTGCTCTGCTTGTCAAGTACTGTTTGAAAGGGGCGAAACGATGAAGAAGGGTATCAGTATTTGGGCGTTTTCCGATCATACGCCCGAGGCTTGTTTTTCACTGGCCAAAGAATGCGGCTACGACGGCGTGGAGGTGGCCTTGGGAGAAACCGGCGCCATCCGCTACGATTCCACACGCGAGGAGATCGAGGCGGTCCGTCGTCTCGGTGAATCCTACGGACTGGAGTTTTACGGCTTGGTCTGCTACGATTGCTGGAAATATTCTCTTGCCTCCTCTATCCCCGAAAACCGCCGCCGCGCGGAGGAGATGATCGCCAAACAGCTGGAGGTTGCCTCGTGGCTGGGGTGCGACACCATTCTGGTGCTGCCCGGTCTGCTGGAATGCGACGGAGAGGTGGTTCCCTACGACGTCGCTTACGACCGCGGATTGGATGCCCTGCGGCGGTTGGCTCCGCTGGCAGAGCAGTATGGCGTGTACATCGGCGTCGAGAACGTCTGGAACAAGCTGCTGCTCTCCCCTTTGGAGATGCGCGATTTCATCGACCGCGTCGGCAGCCCGTGGGTGGTCGCCTATTTCGACGTCGGCAACGTCATTCGCGACGGTTACGCCGAGCATTGGATCGATATTTTGGGCACCCGTATTAAAAAAGTACATTTTAAGGATTATTCCCGTGCCGACGGCACCATCAACGGCTTCACCGATATTCTGCAGGGTGACGTCAACTATCCGGCCGTGATGGCGGCTCTTGACCGCATCGGCTACGACGATTGGGTCACCGCCGAGGTCTCGGCCGCAGACGGTGACATTCCGGCCTTACTCCAACGGAACGCAGCGGCAATCGATACGCTGCTCAATAAATAAAGTAAAGGAGAAACGTTATGATCAAAGTTGCTATTCTCGGCTTCGGCGGCATCGCTCAGGCCGCCCATATGCCTGCCTATCGCCAGCTGGAGGCAGAGGGCAAAATCAAGCTGGTCGCCGTTTGTGACATTGACCCTTCCCGTTTCGGCGGCAATATGGAAATCAACATCGGCGGCAGCGAGGAGCAGCTGCTGGGTGACGACGTCAAGCGTTACACCGCCTGGCAGGATATGGTGGCAAACGAGCAATTCGATATGGTGGATATCTGCGTCCCCACCTTCCTGCACGCCGAGCTGGCCATTGAGATGCTCAGCCGCGGTTACCACGTGCTGTCCGAAAAGCCGATGAGCCTGCGGTATGCGGATTGCCTCCGTATGTGCGAGGCCACCAAGGCAGCCGACCGCCGCCTGATGATCGGCCAGTGCCTGCGCTTCGGCAACGAATACGGCTTCCTCCGCGACGCCATTCAGAACAACACCTTCGGCAAACCGGTCACCGGTACCTTCCGCCGACTCAGCGCACCGCCGATCTGGGGCTGGGACAACTGGTTTATGGATCCCGAGCGTTCGGGCGGTTGCCTGCTGGATCTGCATATCCACGACGTGGACATCATCCGCTGCCTGTTTGGCGAGCCGGAGGCCTTCACCTGCAACACGCAGGACGTGTATTCCAAAAAGGACCTCGCGCACAGCCGCCTGTACTACCCCGATTTCTCCATTCTGGCGATCGGCGACTGGTCGCAGCAGGGCGTGCCGTTTACCGCCGACTACCGCGTGGGATTCGAAAAAGCCATCGTCGATTATGCCGGCGGCGTGCTGACGGTGTATCCGCGTGACGGCGAACCGTACACCCCCGAGTGGAGCGCCAACAACTTCTACACCGCCGAGATCGAGTACTTCGTCAATCTGCTGGAAACGGGCGCCGAAAACACCCTCAATCCGCCCGAGAGTGCCGCCTTGACCGTCAAGCTGATCAACGCTCTGGAAAAGAGCGCAGCCTGCGGCGGCGAAAAAATGAAGAACGAATAAACAAAAATCGCCCCACACCGTGGGGCGATTTTTTACTGACTTTTTACTGACTTTTTACTGACATTTGCCGGGTTTCGGAGAGCGCCAAACGGCGCCTTGCGTGCAGGCGCAAGCCGGCCTGAGGCCGATGCTTTGCCAAACCTGCAGCTCCCTTCCCAAACGCAACGCCGGTCAACAAATCAGAGGTTACTTCTTCCACACTTTCTTGCACCAAGTGCGTTGATTGCAGTTCGGACACATCAGGTACCGGGTCGTTCCTCTGTGCATTGCATTAAGCGCCTGCTTGTAGGTAGGCACAATCTCGTAACCGCAATTTTTGCACTTGTAAGCGCCTACACTAACTTCAAGCTTCAATGCATAGAAGCACGGAATCAAAAACACAACGCAAATGCCAAGAATGGCGACAAGCTGCCACACCCCTTCCGGAATCAAAAAGGCAGCAACCAAAATACCGGCAAACAGAGCGGTCATGCTGATTACCATAATTGCCCACATTGAGGACCAAATCGTTTTGTTTTTCTTCTCCAATTCTTTCGCCATATCCAGCAAAAGCTGTTCGTTTTTCTGATTGTTCTGTTCCATATTGATTTTCTCCCCACACAATAATTCATTCACGATGATGCCAAGAATATCACACAATTCCAGCATAATCGAAGTATCGGGCATGGCGATGCCCCTCTCCCATTTGGATATGGCTTTATCGGTGATTCCCAGTTTTTCGGCCAACTGCATTTGTGTCAAGTTTGCCGTTTTCCGACACTCGGCAATAAATCTGCCGATTTTTATTTGATTCATAGGCCGCCTCCTTTCGCTTTCAGTATGCATGATTCGGATACGAAAATACAC
>JAFOFS010000126.1 GCA_017387165.1 Clostridia bacterium | reverse complement strand
GCCAGCGCGTCGGTCAGCGGTTTGCCGCAGACATCCACGCCAGCATACGCAAGCGATTCGTCCAACGGCAGGTAGAAGCTGCCGTATCGGGCGATGCCGCTCTTATCCCCCAGCGCCTGCGCCAAGGCGTCACCCAACACGATGCCGACGTCCTCCACTGTGTGGTGGCCGTCCACCTGCAGGTCACCGACGCAGGTGACGGTCAGGCCGAAGCCGCCGTGAACGGCGAATGCCTCCAGCATATGATCGAAAAAGCCGATGCCGGTGGAAACCGACACCTCGCCGCCGTCCAGGCAGACGGTAACGGCAATATCGGTTTCACGGGTCTTGCGGCTGACGGTTGCGATTCTCATAAAACCACCTCACAGAATGTCGTTTAACGCCTGCAGGAGAGCGGCGTTTTCATCGGGAGAGCCGGCGGTGATCCGCAGGCGGTTATCACCGAAGCAGCGCACCACGATGCTGTACTGCGTTTTGAGCGTTTCAAAGACGCGGCGAGCGTCGGGAAGCTCCACCAGCACGAAGTTGGTGCAGCTGTCGTACAGACGGGTGAGTTTTCCGGCATTCAGCAGCGGCGCCAGTCCTGCCGCCAATTCGCGGCGGGCGGTCACCAGCGTCTCCGCACAGCGGCGCTGGTAATCGGGATCGGACAACGCCTCCGCCGCCAGCGTTTGGGTAGCGAGGTTGACGTTGTACGGCGATTTGGCGGCGCGAATAACCGCCGTCAGACGGGGGTTGGCAACCGCCAGGCCGAGGCGCACAGCCGCCAGGCCGAGTGCCTTGGAGGCGGTACGCAAAATAATCAGATTGTCGTAGTCCGCTACCTCGTCGAGCAAGGATTGATCCCAGAAATCCATATACGCCTCATCCAGCACCACCAACGCGTCGGTGCCGCGGATCAGCCGTCTGACCGCTTCGCGGTCCAGACCGAGCGAGGTCGGATTACAAGGATTGGAGAAGATGATCAGGCGCACCTGCTCCTGCTTGGCCAGCGCCAATACCGCATCCACGTCAATTTGCAGGTCGTCGTCTTTTTGATAGACGACGGCGCGGTTTTCGGTGAGATGGGTATAAAAGCGGTACATGGAAAAGTCGGGAGCCATACAGAGCATGGCGTCTCCCTTTTGCAGGAAGGTGGTCATCAGGATGGAGATCAGCTCGTCCGAGCCGTTACCGGCCGTCACCAACGCCGGATCCACCCCGTACATCTTCGCAAAGGCAGCGACCGGTGCCGCTGCCAACGGATCGGGATAGCGGTTAAAATCCATCGCGGCGACCGCTTTTCCCCATTGCTCACGGGTGGCGGCATCGGGGGTCAGCCACGATTCGTTGGCGTCCAGGCGGATGGCGTAGCTGCCCTCGACGGGATCGTACGGTTGCAGCGTGGCGGCTTTTTCGGGTAGGGTATACGACATAAAATCACTCTTTCAGAAACGGACTTTGATGGAATTGGCGTGGGCGGTCAGACCCTCCGCCTCCGCAATGCGGATCACGTCGTCGGCCGCCTTTTCCAGCGCCGGACGGTTGTAGTACACGAAGCCGCTCTTTTTCACAAAGCTGTCCACCGACAGCGGCGAATAGAAACGGGCGGTACCGCCGGTCGGCAACACGTGGTTGGGGCCGGCGTAGTAGTCACCGAGCGGTTCGGGCGCGTATTTGCCGAGGAACACCGAACCGGCGTTATCCAGCCGACCGATGTATTCCAGCGGATTCTCACACATCACCTCAAGGTGCTCGGGGGCAAGGCGGTTGGCAAATTCCACCGCTTCGTCCATATCGCGGCACACCAAAATGGCGCCGTAGTCGGCCAGCGAGGTTTCGATGATGTCGCGGCGGGACAGGGTCGGAAGCTGTTTTTTGATCTCCTCCACCGTCTGCTCGGCAACCGTTTCGGAGGTGGTAAGCAGGATGGCGGACGCCATCTTGTCGTGCTCCGCCTGACTCATCAGATCGGCAGCGAGGTAGGCCGGATCGGCGGTTTCGTCCGCCAGCACCAAAATCTCGCTCGGGCCGGCGATCATATCGATGTCCACCTGACCGTACACCAGCTTTTTCGCCGTGGCAACGAAGATGTTGCCCGGTCCGACGATCTTATCCACACGCGGAATGCTCTCGGTGCCGTAGGCCAGCGCCGCGACGGCTTGCGCACCGCCGCACAGGAACACGCGATCCACACCGGCGATGTACGCCGCCGCCATCACGTCGGCGTTGAATTCGCCGCTCTTCGGCGGAGGGGTGACCATCACGATATCCTGCACACCGGCGATACGGGCCGGAATGGCGTTCATCAGCACCGAAGACGGATACGCCGCGGT
>JAFOFS010000010.1 GCA_017387165.1 Clostridia bacterium | reverse complement strand
GGCTGACAACCGGCAAAGCAACCGAGCAGCAGCACCAGCGCCAAGGCGACCGCAATATGTCGTTTCAGCATAATGAATTTCCTTTCTGTAAACAATTTGCAGAAATTTTCCTAGTATAAGTTTATCATACCGCCGCGTAGAATGCAACCGAAAAACAGTTGAAAATTCGGCAGAATTGTGGTAAAATTACGAAAACACAAAAAAGGGGATACGACCGTGGAAAATCAGAACTACTGCGTCCGGTGCGGCGGTGAGCTGCCATCCGATGCGACCAAATGCCCGCATTGCGGCAAGACGCTGCCCGCGAAGGATCGTCTGTTCCGCCGCTTTTTGATCGATCACACCAAGGATCAGCTGAAAGGCAAGCTGGAGGACAGCCTGTTTGAGGCGATCAAGAACTACTTGCTCAGCCACCTGTTCGGTATGCTGGTCGGATTGCTGGTGATCGCGGTGGGCTGCGTGGCGATCTTTGCGCCGTCGCCGTACGACCATATTCGTATGGTGGACAGCGTTGACGAACTGCGCGGCGGCGCTTCTGCGCCCGCCGAGAAAACCGTTTCGGACGCCGATCGGGCGCAGATCGAGGAAATGCTCGGCAAGTTCGTCGCCTGCCTCGACCTGGCGCATTTCCAGGCGGGTACCGACGCGTACAGCTACTGCATCAGCGACACGCTGTACGAGCAGTTGAATAAGGACGTGGACGAATCGCTGCTCGCGACCTACTACGACCAATTCCCCTATATCGATATCGACGACTATCCCTCCAACCGCGTCACCGTCCACGGGATGACCTGCGGCTCGGATACCAAAAACGGACAATGGCTGACCGCCAACGGCTATGACGTGGTGGAGGTCACCCTCACGCATGCACTGTATGCGGTCAATCAGGATCCCGACACGCCGCAGGCAACGGCCGATTACCTGGTGACCGTCACCAAGGAAAACGGCGCGTGGGTGGTCGTGGATACCATCAAAAAGGAGGTGTAAGCGATGCGCTGTCAGAACTGTCAACAGGAGAATATCCGCCAGGCGCAGTACTGCGCCGCCTGTGGCACCGCTTTCTCGGATGAGCAGCGGGAAGCCGCTTACGCCGATACGGTGTACGGCAAGATCGAAAAGCTGGAATCGATCAAGAGCTGGCTGACGCTGGAAGCCATCACCTCCCACCCCGTATTCCGCGTGCTGCTGATCGTGGCGCTTTTGGCGGTCGGCTTGCTGCTCGGTCGCCCGCACGGCAATCGGATGACCATTTTGGAGAGCGATGCGTACACCGTGTCGCAGCATCGCGAGAGCGGCGACTACTACCTGCTGACCGATAAAGCCGAGGTGGGGGTCTCGCTGTATCTTCCGAAAAAGGCCGAGACGCTGACCCTCAAAAAGACCGACGGGGAACAGGTGCTGTCCGAAACGACCTTCACCGCGGAGGAGGGAGTCGCCCTGCAGGCAGACGACACCGCTTGCTACCGCATTGAGGCGAACTACGGCGGCAAGACCGAGAGCATTACGGTTTACGTCCCGGAACAACAATGACCGACAGCGAGGCGGAGTAGATGGAACACGCAAAAGAATTGCTCAAAAACGGCGGCTATACCTGCGTGATCTGCGCGCAGAGCGGGACCTTCACCTCG
>JAFOFS010000125.1 GCA_017387165.1 Clostridia bacterium | reverse complement strand
GTATTTTCGTGCGGCGCTTGACCGCGCAGAGGCGGACGGAATGGACAGACGGCAGGTGTGTCTGGACGTTGGTATCGGCTTTGGCAAGACCCGTGAGCTGGATCGCGAGCTGATTGTGCAGTTGCCCCTGCTGCGGCGGGAATTTGCGGAGCAATGCCTGCTGGTCGGCGCCTCCCGTAAACGGGTGATCGCCGCTTTCGGCGGCGATGCTCCGCCGGACAAACGGTTGGGCGGAACGCTCGCGGCGCACACGCTGGCGCAGCTCGGCGGTGCGGACGTGTTGCGTGTACACGACGTATTGGAAACGGTGCAAGCGGTCACCTTGACCGCGGCTTTTTCTGAAAGGAGCAAATAAAATGGAACATTGGATTGCTTTCCCGAAACTCGGCTGGGAATTTCCCATTACCGACACGTTGGTGGAATTTAACCTGTTCGGTGCGGAGTTCAGCATCAAGTTTTACGGCGTGCTGATCGCCCTCGGCTTCCTGCTGGCGGTGGTGTACGCCTTCCGCCGTGCGCCGAAGCTCGGGCTGGATACCGACCGGATGCTGGACGTGGTGCTGGTATCCACCCTGCTGGCGTTTGTCGGCGCTCGCCTGTATTACGTGCTGTTTTCGGAGGATCGCGCCGCCTACTTTGCGGATCCCATCAGCATTTTGCAGGTGTGGAAAGGCGGCCTTGGCATTTACGGCGGCATCATCGTCGCGTTTTTGAGCGGCTTGGTGATGTGCCGGCTGCGTAAGGTGAACGTCGGCGCGATGTTTGATATTGCTTCGCTCGGCTTTTTGATCGGTCAGGGCATCGGTCGCTGGGGCAACTTCTTTAACCAGGAGGCGTATGGCGGCAACACCACCCTGCCGTGGGGCATGACCGGTGACGTCATTCAGGCCAACTGGCACACCAACGCCAACGTGGTGGGCTTTGATCCGCTCCTGCCGGTGCATCCGACCTTCCTGTATGAATCGCTGTGGTGCCTGCTCGGCTTCGTGCTGCTGCATTTGATGAGCAAAAAATTCTACAAATTCAAGGGACAGATCTTCTCGTCTTATATCATCTGGTACGGCGTGGGTCGCTTCTTTATCGAGGGTCTTCGCACCGACAGTCTGTATCTCGGCTCGATGCGTGTGTCCCAGCTGGTCGCCGTGGTGGCGGTCATCGGCGGTATCGGTCTGATGTTCCTGTTCCATGCGATGGCCAACCGCCTGCCGATGACGCTGGAGGAAACGCTCCCCACCATTCCGCTGGCTGAAGCGGAGGAACAACCCACGACGACGGAGGAAACGACGAATGAAAGCGAAGCTGATTGACGGAAAAGCGATTGCCGCGGCGGTGCGAGCCGATCTGGCGGAGGAAGTAAAGGCTCTGCAGACCAAAGGCGTGACCCCCGGTCTGGCGGTCATTTTGGTGGGTGAGGATCCGGCCTCGCAGGTGTACGTCCGTAACAAGACCCGCGCCAGCGCGGAGGTGGGGATCCACGCGGAGGAATTCCGCCTGCCTGCCGACACGAGCGAGCAACAGTTGCTGGCGCTGGTGGCCGAGCTGAACGCCCGTGAGGATATCGACGGTATTCTTTGCCAGTTGCCGCTGCCCAAGCCGCTGGACGATGCGGCGGTCATCGCGGCGATCGACCCGCGCAAGGACGTGGATGCGTTCTCGGCGGTCAACGTCGGTCACATTATGATCGGTGATTTCACCTTTTTGCCCTGCACGCCGGCCGGTGTGATGGAACTGCTCCATCGCAGTGGGGTGGAGGTGAGCGGCAAGCGCTGCGTGGTGATCGGTCGCTCGAATATCGTCGGCAAACCGCTGGCGATGCTGCTGTTGCACGAAAACGGCACCGTGACGATCTGCCATTCCCGTACGCAGAATTTGGCGGCGATCTGCCGCGAGGCGGACATTTTGGTGGCGGCGGTCGGTTCTGTCCGGTGCTTCCGTCCAAAACAAGCATTACATCGTTCGGAGCCTCGGGCATGAGTTTCTGCATCACACGCTTGATTTTGGACAACTCGTCCATCAGTCC
>JAFOFS010000124.1 GCA_017387165.1 Clostridia bacterium | reverse complement strand
CAGCTTCACCAGCTGCGCGGTCGGGTCGGGCGCGGCAAGCACGCCTCCACCTGCATTCTCATTTCGGATCACCGCGGTCCGATCACCAAGGCGCGTCTGTCCGCGATGACCCGTACCAACGACGGCTTCAAGATTGCAGACGAAGATCTCAAGCTGCGCGGTCCGGGGGACTTTTTCGGAAATCGGCAGCACGGTCTGCCGCGGCTGAAATTGGCCGCCCTCACGGGGGATCTGTCGCTGGTGTCGCAGGCGCAGGATGCCGCCGCCGGCATTCTCGAACGCGACCCGTTGCTGCAGCTGCCGGAGCATCAGGCGCTGGCCGCCGAGGTGGCGGCACTGTTTGCGGAGGTTGGCGAGCACGGGCTCAATTAAATCCGCGATTTCCCTATTGATTAACGTATATAAAATATGTTATACTGTTGCTATCCGAGCATTGTCGGAAAATCACCACGTTTGTCGGAGAGGTTGCTATGGTTTTTTCAAGTTTATTTTTTCTGTTTGCCTTTCTCCCGTTAAATCTGCTGTTGTATTCGTTGGCGAAGACCACCCCCGTCCGTAATGCGGTACTGCTGGTCTTTTCGCTGATTTTCTACGCGTGGGGCGAGCCGGTCTATATGCTGCTGCTCATCGGTATGTCCTTCTTCGATTGGCTGTTTGCACGGCTGATGGAGAAAGGCGGCAACCGCAAGCTGTGGCTGACCTTGGCGGTGATCGTCAACCTCGGCACCATCGGCGTGTTCAAGTATCTGAACTTCCTCGCAGACAACATCTGCGGCTTGTTCGGCACGACTTCTCCCATTCCGGCCATTATGCTGCCGATCGGTATTTCGTTCTACACCTTCCAGCTGCTGTCCTATGTCATTGACGTGTATCGCGGCGAGGTGAAGGCGCAGAAGAAATTCTTCACCGTGCTGCTGTATGCGTCGCTGTTCCATCAGTGCATCGCCGGTCCGATCGTGCGGTATCAGGATGTGGAAAACGAACTGACCCAGCGTCGGGTGGATTGGGCGGATATCAGCGAAGGCATTCGCCGCTTCTGCCTCGGTCTGGGCAAAAAGGTGTTCTTTGCCAACACCTGCGGCAACCTGGCGGACAGCCTGCTGGGCGGCAAGCTGACCCTCGAAGCGGTGCAGAGCGCCGACGGCGCGGCGCTTTGGGTGAGTATGCTCGCCTATATGCTGCAGATCTACTTCGACTTCTCGGGTTACTCGGATATGGCCATCGGTATGGGCCGTATGATGGGCTTCCATTACCTCGAAAACTTCAACTATCCCTATGCGGCACGCTCGGTGCAGGATTTCTGGCGCCGCTGGCATATGTCGCTGTCCACCTTCTTCCGCGATTACGTCTACATTCCGCTGGGCGGCAGCCGCTGCTCCTTCGGCCGCTGGCTGTTCAACACGCTGGTGGTGTGGGCGTTGACCGGTCTGTGGCACGGCGCCAGCTGGAATTTCGTGCTGTGGGGTCTGTTCTTCTTCGTGTTCCTCGTGCTGGAAAAGGTGTTCCTCGGCAAGCTGCTGCAAAAGCTGCCGGCGGTCATCGGTCACCTGTATCTGTGGGTAGTGGTGTTCTTCGGCTGGGTGCTGTTCCGCTTCCCGGACCTCGCCACCGTCGGCGCAGCGTTCGCCGGTATGTTTGGCGGCGCGGGCGAATGGATGAGCACGGCGACGTCGCTGGCCATTCAGAACAACATCTTCCTCATCCCGTTCGCCATCCTCGCCTCCACGCCGCTGTTTAAGTGGATGTCCCACAAAATGAGCGTTGCCTCCGGCAACAGCAAGGTCGTCGCCAACGTGTGGGCGGTCGTGCAGATCGTGTGGCCGATCGTGATCCTCGGCGTCTGCACCATCCTGCTGGTGGGCGACAGCTACAACCCGTTCCTGTATTTCCAATTCTGATAAGGAGGCGCATCGTATGACAACCAAAAAGCAAAACGCACGTTGGCTGCATCCCGTGCGTGTCCTGGTAATGGCGCTGATTCTCGGCGTGATGGCGGTGGTCGTGTGGATCCTATAAGAATATTTCCGTTACTACAAGGAAGGCTTTGGCCTTCCTTATTTTATTCCTATAGTGAAGCCTGCAAAAGCCAAATAATCAGGTATTAATATGCATATTTATAAAAGTATGT
>JAFOFS010000123.1 GCA_017387165.1 Clostridia bacterium | reverse complement strand
TGTAAAAGAAAGAAAAAGCGTCATAAATGCAGGCTTCTGTGGTGTCTTGCTTTACTTTTTGGTCGGGATATGGTAAAGTGAAGCGGAGCGGTGGCGGGAGAGTGGGGCTATTGCCGCCGCAAAACGGTGCAAAAAGGAGAGATATCGATGGCCATTCTCTTTATCAATGCGTGTGTGCGGGAAAATTCCAGAACGCGTGTGTTGGCGGAATCGGTTCTGCGTGATCGATCGGCCGAGGTGACGGAGGTCGATCTGGGCAAAGACAATATTCGTCCGTTAGATCGGGAGCTTTTGGCGCAGCGTGAAAAGCTGTTGGCCGACGGCGACCGCGACCATCCGATGTTTGATTATGCCAAGCAATTTGCCGAGGCGGATGAGATCGTGATCGCCGCTCCGTTTTGGGATCTGTCTTTTCCGTCGCTTCTGAAAATCTATTTGGAGCAGATCACGGTTTCGGGGATCACCTTTGAGTACGTAAACGGCCGCCCCTACGGTCTTTGCAAGGCGAAACGCCTGACCTACGTCACGACCTCGGGCGGGCCGATCTTTGCGGATTTCGGCTACGCTTACGTCAAGGCGTTGGCTCAGAATTTTTACGGCATCCGCGAAACGAAGGCCTATCGCGCAACCAATCTGGACGTCAGCGGCATTTCCGCCGAGGAGCTGCTGGCAAAAGCGGAAATTTCGGTGATCGAGTGAGTCTGTCCCTCCGACTTTTCGCTCCCGACGGGCGCTGGATTAACGCTTTACAAACGGCGGTAGGTTTGTTATAATGAATGCACTACAGAAAAAAGGTGGTTATCTTATGAAGTATCCCATTCCGCGTCCCAAAACACTGGAATTCACGGGTGAGGCGATCCCGGCGACCTTCGCGTTCGCTTCGGTCGATCCGCTCTTCGCCCCGGCTATCCGCGTCTTTCAGACGTATGCGGAGCGCCTGTTCGGCGCGGTAGAGAGCGCCGGCGCTATCCTGCTGAAGCAGGAGGAGGGGCTGGGTGATGGATACCGCCTTTCGATCGGGGAGACGGTGGAGATGGTCGTTTCCACCGCTGTCGGTGCCAATTATGCCTTGGCCACGCTGTTGCAGCTGGCGGAGAAAACCGCCGACGGCGTGGTGTTTCCGCAGGTTGCGATCACCGACGCGCCGGACAGCAACTGGCGCGGTGTGATGATCGACCTGGCGCGTTGTTACCACGAGGTCGAGTATTTGTATGCGGTTGCCGACCTGTGCTGGTTGTACAAGGTCAACCGTCTGCAGCTGCATCTGACCGATGACCAGGCGGTGCGTTTTCCGTTGGTGTCGCTGCCGAAGGCCGTTTCGGAGGAGCATTACACCCGTGAGCAGCTGACCGCGTTGGTGGATTACTGCCGCGACCGCGGCGTCGTCCTCGTTCCCGAGATCGATGCGCCCGGTCATTTCCGTGCGTTTAACGCCGCTTATCCCGAGCTGTTCGGCACGACCACCGAGGACAAGGGCGCCGAAACGACCGCGCAGACCGGCATTGTTTCGGGCATTATGCGGGCGCAGGAGCAGACCTTTGCGATCATGCAGGAGGTTTTCCGCGAGGTGGCGGAGGTCTTTGTTGATTCGCCGTGGATCCACATCGGCGGTGACGAGGCGCAGATCGACCAGTGGAACGGCTGTGAGGCGTCGATGCAATATTGCGCTGCCAACGGTTTGTCCGACATTCACGAGCTGTACGGTCATTGCGTCGCTCGTTTCAGCCGTATGATTCTTGACCTGGGTCGCACCCCCGTGGTGTGGGAGGGCTTTGACGAAAAGACCAACGCGATGATCCCGAAGGAAACGGTGGTGTTCAGCTGGGAGTCGTATTATCAGATCGCGCCGTCGCTGCTGAAGGGCGGTTTCCGCATCATCAATTCCTCCTGGCAGCCGTTGTACATCGTCAACCCCGTTCGGATGTGGGATCCCGAGACGATTTTGGATTGGGAGAAAAACCGCTGGGAGCATTGGTGGGAGAAATCGCAGGCGTGCGAGAAGCCCATCGTGACCGACCGCGACCCTGCCATTCTGGGCGGTCAGATCTGCGTGTGGGGTGACCTGATGCAGCCGACCAACGCCTATGCGCCGCGCCACGATATGCTGCGGGATGAGTTTGGGCATCTGGCGCGTCGCTTGCCGGCGCTGGCGGAGAAGACCTGGACTTCCTACGGCTCGCCGGATAAAGAGGCCTTTATGCGCGACACCGACCGCCTGACCGCGGTGGCGGAGAAACTGTTCCATACCTAAGGTGACAAAACGGGACACCGGCAAGGTGTCCCGTTTTTGTGTTTTTGTATTCCTTCTCCGGAAAGTTCCTATTGAAAAAAGCATACGAATGTGGTATAAATGTACTATGTATATCGACGAAAAACGACAAGGCAACAGGTAAAGGAACGGTCAGAATGAAGCTTCGGAATATTCACGGGCTGGATAGCATTGATGAATACGTCAATTATAAGCTCGCGTTGTACAAAAGCAAGGACAAGAGCTTTGAATCGTTGTTTGAGATGATGTTCGATGAGACGGACAACGTGATGGTGGAAACCACCGACGGCTATCGGGTGAACAAGATCACCTACGGCGCGTTCAAGCAGCGGATCTTGGCGGCTCTGCCGCAGGTGGAGGCGGCGCTTGCCGCCGTTCCCGTCGGGGAGGTCGTCGGTCTGTATATGGCCAACCGCCCCGAATGGCTGGTGGCGTTTTGGACCATTCTGGCAGCCGGCTACCGTCCGCTGTTGATGAATACCCGTCTGCCGAACGAGACGCTGGAGCAGGTGCTGCTCACATACGGCGTCAAGGCGGTGGTCAGCGACGGCGTCCGCTTTGCGGCGGCGGAGACGCTGCTGTGGGAGGAGCTGCCCGAGGCGGCCGAGGCGAGCGCCTGCCGTCCGTTCGGCACCGAGGTGCTGTTTATGTCCTCCGGCACCACCGGACACGTCAAGCTGTGCGCCTACAACGGCGAAAATTTTTACTATCAAATTTTAGACAGCGCCAACATCATCACCGCCTGCCCCGGCATCAAGCGCCATTACGAGGGAGAGCTGAAGCAGCTGGTGCTGCTGCCGCTTTGCCACGTGTTCGGGTTTATCGCGGTGTATTTGTGGTTTGGCTTTTTCTCCCGCACCTTCGTGTTTCCCCGCGATCTGGATCCCATGACCATCCAGCGCACCGTGAAAAAGCACAAGGTGACCCATCTATTTGCGGTTCCCATGGTGTGGGAGGCGGTGTATCGCGCCGCACGGACGAAAATCTGCGCCCGAGGGGACAAAACGTATCGGAAATTCCAAAAAGCGTCGGCGCTGGTCAATCGGCTGGACGGCGCGCTCGGACGCGCCGTGGCGCGCAAGCTGCTGGGTGAGGTGCGTGAGGGTCTGTTTGGGGACAGCATTCAGTTCCTCATCAGCGGCGGCAGTCACATCGAGCCGGAGACTCTCCGCTTCTTTAACGGCATCGGGTATCATCTGGTCAACGGCTATGGTATGACCGAGATCGGCATCACCTCGGTGGAGCGTTCGGACAAAAAAGCGCAGATCAATCTCGGCTCGGTGGGGGCACCTTTTGGTTATTACGAGTATGCGGTCAGCGACGAGGGGCATCTGCTGGTGAAAGGGCAGGCACGCGCCGCCCGTATTCTCTGTGACGGCAAGGAAAGCGTGCCGCAGAGTGAGGAATGGTTTGACACCGGCGATATGGTGCAATACCGCGACGGGCGCTATTATATGGCCGGTCGCTCGGACGACCTGATCGTCTGTGAGGATGGCGAAAATCTCAACCCGACGCTGGCGGAAGCGGCGCTTGCCACCCCCGGCATCGACAAGCTCTGCGTGTTCCGTCGGGCGGATAAGCGCGTGGCGCTGGTGGCGTCGGTACCCGGCTGCTTTGC
>JAFOFS010000122.1 GCA_017387165.1 Clostridia bacterium | reverse complement strand
ATAGCACTTACTATGTTGTTAATGCAGAAACACCTGGCGCTGCGGACACCTTTATGGAAAAGGGCAAGGCTCGCACGGTTGACGCGCTTTTGGCGAAGTGGACCAAGGTGCTGGTCGTTGCGTTTATGGTGCTGATGCTCGGCGGTATGCTGATCACCCAGTATCTGAACCCGACCGCGATCGCGAAGCGTCAGGCGGCGAAGAACCCGACCACCACGACCACCACGACCACTACCTCGGCGACGACCACGACCACCACCGGTTCGACCGGTTCGACCACCACGACCACCGCTGCGGAATAAGTCACCAACATCAAAAGCCGCCCGACGGGCGGCTTTTTCTTCATTCGAAAGGGCGAATAGTGTATGTACCGTATCGTCAAAAAACGCATTCTTAATCCCACCGTCACCGAGATGCAGATCGAGGCGCCGCTGATCGCCCAAAAGGCGAAAGCCGGTCAGTTTATCATTCTGCGTGTGGACAGTGAGGGAGAGCGGATTCCGCTGACCGTGGCGGGCACCGATCCCGAGGTCGGCACGGTGAAGATCATCTTCCAGGTAGTCGGTGCGACCACCGAAAAGCTGAACCGCAAAAACGAGGGGGACTGCCTTTGCGATTTTGTCGGTCCTCTCGGCACGCCGACCAAATTGGACGGTCTGAAAAACGTCTGCGTGGTGGGCGGCGGTGTCGGCTGCGCCATTGCGATGCCGATCGCCGAGCAACTGCACAAAAACGGCTGCAAGGTGACCTCTGTCGTCGGCTTCCGCAACAAGGATCTGGTGATTTTGCAGGAGGAATTTTCCGCCTGCTCCGATCGCCTGTTTACGGTCACCGACGACGGCAGCTTCGGAGAGCAGGGCAACGTCTGCGCTCCGCTGGAGCGCTTGCTGGAGGCCGGCGAACGCTTTGACGAGGTGATCGCCATCGGTCCGTTGGTGATGATGAAATTCGTCACCCTCGCCACCAAGCCGTACGGCATCAAGACCACCGTGTCGATGAATCCCATTATGATCGACGGCACCGGTATGTGCGGCGGTTGCCGCCTGACGGTCGGCGGCGAAACCAAGTTCGCCTGCGTGGACGGTCCGGATTTCGACGGTCATCTGGTGGACTTTGACGAGGCGATGAGCCGCTCGCGTGCGTATGCCGCGTTTGAGCGCCACGCGCACGAGGAAACCTGCAACCTGTTTCGGAAGGAGGAAAACTGATGCCTCCCAAGTATCCCGTGAATATGACTCCCGAAAAGAGCCCGATGCCTTGTCAGGAGCCGCATATCCGCAACAAAAATTTTGACGAGGTGGCACGCGGCTACACCGCCGAAACGGCGATTGCCGAGGCGCGTCGCTGCCTGCAATGCCCGACCAAACCGTGCGTCGCCGGTTGTCCGGTGAGCATCGATATTCCGGCGTTTATCGCGGAGATGGCGGAGGGTCGATTTGAGGAAGCGTACCAAATCATCCATCGCTCCTCCTCGTTGCCGGCCGTCTGCGGACGCGTCTGTCCGCAGGAACGTCAATGTGAGAGCAAATGCACGCGCGGCATCAAGCACGAGGCGGTCGGTATCGGCCGTCTGGAACGCTTTGCTGCCGACTATCACAACACCCACCACAGCGGTGCCGTCACCCGTCCCACCCCCAACGGTCATAAGGTGGCGGTGGTCGGCTCCGGACCGGCCGGTCTGACCTGCGCCGGCGATCTTGCGAAGCGTGGCTACGACGTCACCGTGTACGAGGCGCTGCATCTCGCAGGCGGCGTGCTGGTGTACGGCATCCCCGAATTTCGTCTGCCGAAAGCCATCGTGCAGAAAGAGGTGGAGGGTCTGAAAGCCCTCGGCGTCAAGGTGGAAACCAATATGGTCATTGGTCGCGTGCTGACGATCGACGAGCTGAAAGAGCAGTTCGATGCCATTTTCATCGGCACGGGAGCGGGACTCCCGCGCTTTATGAACATTCCGGGCGAAAATCTGCGCGGCGTGTATTCGGCCAACGAGTTTTTGACCCGCTCCAATCTGATGAAGGCGTATCGCCCCGACAGCGCCACCCCCATTCAACACGCGAAAAACGTGGCGGTGGTGGGCGGCGGTAACGTCGCGATGGACGCGGCGCGTACCGCCAAGCGCCTCGGCGCGGAGAACGTGTACATCCTCTATCGCCGCGGTATGGAGGAGCTTCCTGCCCGTAAGGAGGAAGTGGAGCACGCCGTCGAGGAAGGCATTATTTTCAAGACGCTGTGCAACCCCGTTTCCATCGGCGCTGCCGAAGTGACCGATCCGCGTGATCCGCAGTACGGCACGGTGGCGAGCATCACCTGCGTGCGGATGGAGCTGGGCGAGCCGGACGAATCGGGTCGCCGCCGTCCGCAGGAGGTGGCCGGCAGCGAATTCACGCTGGAGATGGATTGCGTTATTATGTCGCTGGGCACTCTCCCAATCCGCTCATCAAGCAGACCACACCGTCGCTGGTCACCAAGCGCCGCGGTGAGATCGAAGCGGACGAGGTCGGACTGACCTCCATCGAGGGCGTGTATGCCGGCGGTGACGCGGTCACCGGCGCCGCTACGGTCATTTTGGCGATGGGCGCCGGCAAAAAAGCCGCCGCAGCCATCGACGAATACATTCGGAATAAATAAGAAAAATCCCGATGCGACCGCATCGGGATTTTTTTATACCGGAATTCGAACTTGCCTCAAGGCGGGACCTTTTGGCCTCTTTAAAACTCGTGGGTCTCGTGTTGTACCAAGTCGTCAATACGACCGTTCAGTTGCAAAAACGGTATCGGCACGTCCAGATGATTGATCTGTAAAAGGTCATCCAGTACCAATCCGTTGACGGTGGCTTCCTTGTCGATCTGCAAAAACGGCTTGGGACGTTCGGTTTCCTCGCGGCGAACGTGGCGAAACTGCAGATTACGAACGTCCACACCGTCCTGCACCCAAATAAAGGGGTATCCGTCACCGCCTACGTCCGGTGTACCGGAGCAGGAGCAGGCGTCGACGTTTTCAAACACGATGTTTTCCATCACACCGCGCTCGTCTGGCCCGCCGTGGTATTTGGTAAGGCCGATGCAGTAGACGTAGTAACTGCCGGTCAGGTTGCGAACGGTGACGTTGCGAATCGGCAATCCGTGGGACAGCAGCCGCACGGCGCTGTGGCACTTTTCGGCGTGCAGACCGTCAACGACGACGTTGTCGATCGGACCGTAGAAAAAGTCGTCGGCGGTTATCGCGACCATATCGTCGTGGCAGGCACCCTGCAGGTTGCGCACCAGTCCGTTTTTACAGCCGCCTTCGATGTGTACGCCGTCCATATTCCACCACTTGGGGTTGCAATGCGCGTAATCAAAGCGGATGTCCTGCACCGTAAAATTCTCGACACACCCAAATTCCACCCCATAGGTGACAGGATCGCGGTAGGTGAGGTTTTTCAGGGTCAATCCGCGAACACGGCAAAACCGCATGGCAAAGCCGGTGTATTCGTCGGGAAACTGCGTCCATTTCGCAATGCAGTGCTGTGCCTCAGTCGGTGTGGTGCCCACGCGGTCATAAAAGGTTTTTCCGTCCTTGCCCGCAAAGTGAAAGGGATTAGGCTCTTGTCCGATATTGTTGTAATCCCAAATACCGCCGTCTATGCAGATCTGTTCGGCCCAAACCGAAAAATCGGCGTTTTCCAGCATCGAGCAGTTGCTGTTGTCGGCCAGGCGGATACGGGTGGTGGGTGCCATCCGCAGGGTCTGCCCGCTGTGGATCTTCAGCGTTTTGGAAATGACGTAGTGTGCGCTTGGCTCCGGCAAAGCAATTTCGGCCGCACCGCTGTCCAGCCACTGTTGCAACGCCGCTGTATCGTCGTGCAGGCCGTCACCGTATAGTTGGTACATTGATTATTCCTCCTTTATGCCGGCGTCCCACGCGATAATGTCGGTGCCGTCCCGGTACAGATGGTCGGCGTTACGCATCGCCGTGGGGTGAGAATTCCCGATGCGAATGCCGTATTTTTCGAAAAATTCCATCTCTCTCAACTCGGTTTTGATTGTACCACGGGACCGCCGAAAAAGCAAGAGTCCGCAATCTCGGTACAAAACACGGATTCTTCCGCGCAAAAATGTCGTTCAACCGCCTTTTGTTTGGGAATTGTTGGTTTTTGTGGGAAATTTTCTGTGTTTTTTGCGGATTTGCTATTGACTTTTGTTTGTTCTTGTAATACACTATAATTGTATAAAAGTGGGGGTAATAGGCCCAAAACCACAAACTCACAGAAAGGAGGACACCGTGATGGATTTTCGCAATCTTGGCCTCAGCGAGGGAGATAAGCTGCGCATCGTGCAGGAGCTTGTCCCCGGTCGGCAGATCACGCTGGCGCACATCGTGGCCAGTCCCGATCCGATCCTGTACCGCAAGCTCGGTCTGGACCCGTCGGTGGATTATACCCGCTCCGCGATCGGTGTCCTGACCGTCAGCCCTGCGGAAACCGCCATCATCGCGGCGGACGTCGCCGTGAAGGCGTCGGGCGCAGAGCTCGGCTTTGTGGATCGCTTCAGCGGTACGGTCATCCTCACCGGCACGGTGTCGCAGGTGGAGGCGGCAATGGCGGCGATGTGCGACTACTGTCGCGACCGCCTCGGCTACACCGTCTGCGAGGTGACCAAGACCTGATGCGCCGTCTGATGCTGATCGGGCGGAGCGAAGCGGGCAAGACCACCTTGACCCAGGCCATCCGCGGCGAACATATTCACTACTGCAAGACGCAGGCGATCGCCTACGACGATATCCTCATCGACACCCCCGGCGAATATCTGCAAAACGCGCGCCTCGGCCATGCGCTGGCGCTGTATGCGTACGAAGCGGACGTCGTCGGTCTGATCTTAAATGCGACCGAGCCGTTTTCCCTCTACCCCCCCAACGTCACCTGTATGGTCAACCGCGAGGTGATCGGCATCGTGACCAAGTGCAACGACGGCTGTCCCGACCGCGCCGAGAACTGGCTGCGGCTGGCCGGCTGCGAACGCATCTTCCGTGTGGATTCGGTCACCGGCGAGGGGATTCCGGCGCTGATCGCGTACTTAAACGAATCGGGACACCCGATTTACCACTAAAAACAACATCTTCCCACAAAAAGTAAACACAAAACAACATTTAGTGCTTGCAATTTGGGGGAGGCTGTGGTAGAATAGGGATGGAAATCCCACACAAAACCACATTTTCGGGCAAGGAGGTCGATCGAATGCAGCCGGAAATCTCGGAAGTGGTCCGTGCGGTGCTGCTGGAGATGCAGACCGAAATGACCAACGTGACTCTGGAACGGGCACTGTGGCTGGCCGAGCAGGTCAAGGCCAAGGCTCGTGAGATGGGGGTCAAAGCGGTGGTGGCGGTGGCGGATAACGCCGGTCACCCCATCCTCGTCCAGTCGATGGACGGGGCGTACATCGCCAGCTACGACGTGGCGCTGAACAAATCGTTCACGGTGGTATCCCTCAAGATGTCCACCTCCACCTTAAAACCGTTGGCTCAACCGGGCGGATCGCTGTACGGCATCCAGTTCACCAACGGCGGAAGATCGTCATCTTCGGCGGCGGCGAGCCGCTGGTCGGGAGAAGCGGTCAGATCGTCGGCGGTCTCGGCGTGAGCGGTGGCAGCGAGGAGCAGGATACGGCTCTTGCCGCCTACGGCAAACAGGTGTTTGAACAACAATATTCATAAGAAAGGAACGAGAACCAATGGATACGAATTCCGTCAATATCGAAGCCATCGTGCGTCAGGTGCTTGCCGATATGCGCAGCTCCGAGGGTGCTTCGGCCAAGGCTCCGGCCGCCGGCGTGCCGAACGTGGCGCACGTTGCGATGCTGACCAAACTCAAGAATTTTGAAATCAAGGAGTATCCGATGCCGCCGGTCGGCGACGACGATATCCTCGTCAAGGTCGAGGGCTGCGGCGTCTGCGGTACCGACGCGCACGAATACGTCCGCGATCCGTTCGGTCTGATTCCCGTGGCGCTGGGTCACGAGGGCACCGGCGAGATCGTCAAGATGGGCAAAAACGTGAAGCTCGACAGCGCCGGCAAGCCGCTGGCGGTGGGTGACAAGGTGGTCACCTGCATGATCTTCCAGGACAATCCTGCCATCACCACCTTTGACCTGAACAAGCAGAACGTCGGCGCTGCCGACGTGTACGGTCTGCTTCCGGACGATGACGTGCACTTGAACGGCTGGTTTGCGGACTATATGCTGATCCGCAAAGGCTCGACCGTGTTCAACGTCAGCGACCTGGATCTGGACTCCCGTATTTTGATCGAGCCGTCTGCGGTGCTGATCCATGCGGTGGAACGCGCCAAGACCACCGGCATCCTGCGCTTTAACAGCCGCGTGGTGGTGCAGGGCTGCGGTCCGATCGGTCTGCTGTGCGTCGCGGTGCTCCGCACGATGGGTATTGAGAACATCGTCGCGGTGGACGGTAACCAGAAGCGTCTGGAATTTGCCAAACGCCTCGGTGCCAACGCGACCGTCAATTTCAACGACTTCAAGGGTGGCATTGACGACCTGACCGAGGGTGTCAAGAAAGCGTTCGGCGGCTACGAGGCCGACTTCGCCTTCCAGTGCACCGGTTCGGCGGTGGCTCACGCCAACGTCTACCACTTCATCCGCCGCGGCGGCGGTCTGTGCGAGTTGGGCTTCTTTGTGGACGGCGGTCCTGCCTCCATCAATCCGCACTTCGACCTCTGCGCGAAGGAGATCACGCTGGTCGGCTCTTGGGTGTACACCCTGCGTGACTACGCGACCACCTTTGATTTCCTCAAGCGTGCGCTGGGCATCGGCCTTCCGATCAAGGAACTGATCACCCACAAGTTCCCGCTGTCCAAGATGAACGAGGCGCTGGAGACCAACCTGTCGCAGGCGGGTCTGAAGATCGCGATCATCAACGAATAAGGAGTAACTACCGATGCATGAGGCAACCGGAATTCTCGAAGTGTACGGCGTGACCACCGCCTTCGTCGCGTGCGACGCAGGCTGCAAGGCTGCGGACGTTCGAGTGGAAAATTTTGATAAAAACAAACCGGCCGATCCGACCGGCTTGCCGGTGCCCGTCATCGTGGTGGTAAAATTCCGCGGATCGGTATCGGCGGTACGGGCGGCGATGGAAGCCGCGAAGACTGCCGCGGAAGGGGTCAGCGGTGTGGTCAGCTCGCACATCATTGCGAGTCCCACCGAAGACACCGAAAAGATGCTGAAGCTCAGCGGATTTGATAAGACCTGATAAGGAGGAAACCACAATGTCTATGGAAGCACTTGGCATGGTTGAGACGCGCAGCCTGACGGCGGCGATCGAAG
Source organism: Clostridia bacterium (assembly GCA_017387165.1). GTDB lineage: Bacteria > Bacillota > Clostridia > Oscillospirales > Acutalibacteraceae > RGIG426. Next base: position 736 of record JAFOFS010000122.1, on the reverse strand, counting down.
CAGCGGATGCGATGACCAAATCGGCAAACGTCGTGCTGGTCGGCACCGAGAAGATCGGCTCCGGTCTGGTGACGGTTATCGTTCGCGGTGACGTCGGCGCGGTCAAAGCGGCAACCGAAGCAGGCTCGGCGGCGGCCTCCCGCCTCGGCGAGATGTTTGCGGTGCACGTCATTCCGCGTCCGCACAGCGACGTGGAAGCCATTCTGCCTAAGTTTTAAGGAGAACCCTGTATGAAGTCACTGGGATTTGTTGAGGTCAGCGGTGTGGTCGACGCCATCGACGCGCTGGACCTGATGCTCAAAGCGGCAAACGTGCAGTTTGTCACTTGGGAGCGGAAATTCGGCGGTCGCCTGGTAACGGTGGTCGTCGAGGGTGAGGTATCGGCGGTCACCTCGGCGGTGGAGACCGCCGTGGCGAATGCGTTGGTCCCGCCGGTCGCACACGCGGTCATCGCCAATCCCCATGAGGAGGTGTGGCGGCTGGTTCGCAAGTCGGCTGCCCGCCCGCAAAACACCGTCTGACAGACGGGATATCAATTTTGGTTGTTATTGTAAACATAAACAATACAGTTATTTTAAGGAGGAAAAAAACAATGGAACTCGAAGCTCTCGGTATGGTAGAAACCCGTGGTCTGGTCGCGGCTGTTGAGGCGGCTGATGCGATGGTCAAGGCGGCGAACGTCGTTTTGGTCGGCACGCAGAAGATCGGCTCCGGCTTAGTGACCGTGATGGTCCGT
>JAFOFS010000121.1 GCA_017387165.1 Clostridia bacterium | reverse complement strand
GGTTTTGATAGAAACCACGGTCTTTTCAACTAAATCCACCCTTACGGGTGGGTGAAATCATCTTCGATGATGAAATCCTCCCTGCGGTCGGGTGCAATCGCTGCTGCGGTGGGTGGATTTAATTTCATCTGAACAAAGTGAAGATTTCATCTGCACAGCAGATTTCATCCTTGCGAAAGCAAGGATTTCATTTTTATATCGGTCATTCCGCAATATATTCGCCTATGCTTGTGAAACAAAACATTGTTTTTACTCAGCTTTTCGAGGTATATAGTCTGCGACTTTGTGCTAATCTCCTAATGCAGGAAAATGCCCCCTTCCCTGGAGGCTCTATCAAAATATGCGCCCAGATACAAAAATCCTCGTTCGCAAGAACGGGGGTTTTTATTTTTTCACTCTTCACTATTCTCTGCGTTTTTTTGATAGAGGATTTTTGGAGGTAATAAGGAATAGTGAATAGTGAAGAAGTTTAGGTGGGGAGGATATGTCCCGACGAGTTTTTCGTTTTTACGATTGATTTTTTATAAAATTTCCTTTATAATGGATACTGAAGATTTCCGTCCTCTGCGGACGGAAGATGATGAGGAGGATACGATCGATGTTGAAACCGGAAATTCGCGCTGAATACGTCCGCTGGTGTGAGCTTGTCACCGATGCGGAGCTTGCTGCTGAACTGCAGGCGATCGCCGCCGATGAAGAGGCGATCAACGACCGTTTTTACTGTGACCTCTCGTTCGGAACGGCAGGTCTCCGCGGCGTGTTGGGCGCCGGAACCAACCGTATGAATACCTATACCGTCTGCTTGGCCACGCAGGGTCTGGCGGATTATCTCACCGCGTCCGAGGCGGCGCCGACCGTCGTCATCGCGTACGACTCGCGCAACAAATCGGACGTCTTTGCCAAGGCGGCAGCCTGCACGCTGGCGGCGAGCGGCGTCAAGGTGTATCTGATGACCGAGCTGCAGCCGGTGCCGGTTTTGTCCTTTGCGGTGCGTGAGCTGGGCTGCTCGGCCGGCATTATGGTGACCGCCAGCCACAACCCTGCCGAATACAACGGCTACAAGTGCTACGGTCCCGACGGCTGTCAGATGACCGATGCGGCCGCCGATGCGGTGACCGCCTCCATCCGTCGTCTGGACGTTCTGACCGGCGCCAAAACCACCGATTTCGAGGCGGCGGTGGCGGCAGGTACCATCGAGATGGTGCCGCTGTCCTTCGTTGACAAGTTCCTGGATACCATCCAAAAGCAGCAGGTGTTCCCCGAAGCCGCCCGTGATGCCGGTCTGACGGTCATCTACTCGCCGCTGCACGGCGCCGGCAACAAGCCGGTTCGCTCCATCCTGAAGCGTATCGGCATCGAGGCGATCGTGGTGCCGGAGCAAGAACTGCCCAACGGCGATTTCCCGACCGTCCGTTATCCCAACCCCGAATTCAAGGAAGCGTTCGACCTCGCACGGGCGATGTCCGAAACGGTGGACGCCGATATTTTGCTGGCAACCGACCCCGACTGTGACCGCGTCGGTATTGCGGTCAAGAATGCGGCAGGCGATTGGGTGCTGATGACCGGTAACGAGGTCGGCTGCCTGCTGCTCAACTACATTTTGATCGCGTTGAAGGAGCGTGGCGAGCTGCCCGAAAATCCCGTGGCGGTGACCACGGTGGTGTCCTCCCGTCTGGCGTCTGCCGTCGCAGAGGGCAACGGCTGCGAGATGCGGCTGGTGCTGACCGGCTTCAAGTACGTCGGTGAGCAGATTTTCCTGCTGGAGCAGGCCGGTCATCCCGAACGCTTTATGCTGGGCTTTGAAGAAAGCTACGGCTATCTCAAGGGCGGTCACGCCCGTGATAAGGACGCGGTGGTCGCCTCCATGCTCATCTGCGAGATGGCGGCGTACTACAAGCTGCAGGGGAAGAGCCTGCTGGACGTCCTCAACGACCTGTACGAAACCTACGGCTATTACTGCCATCAGGTGGTCAACGTCGGCTTTGCGGGCGAGCAGGGTATGAAAGATATGGCGGCACTGATGGAACGCCTGCGTACCGATCGCCCGACGGCGTTCGGCGGCAAGAAGGTGACCCTGTTCACCGATTACCGCGAGTCCTTCTCCGAGACTGCCGACGGCGTGCGTACGGTCATCCATCTGCCGAGCTCCAACGTGCTCTCCTTTGATCTGGAGGACGGCGCAGGGGTCATCTTCCGTCCGTCCGGCACCGAGCCGAAGGTCAAGGCCTACATCACGGCGACCGGCAAGACGAAGGCGGAGGCCGAGGCGCTGGCTGTGGTGCTGAAGGACGAAGCCACGGCGATCATCAAGGGGTAAACACATGGCACTGAAACAGTATCTGGAAGTGGGCCGCATCGTCGGCACCCATGGTGTCCGCGGTGAGATGCGGGTGGAATGCTGGTGCGATTCGCCGCAGCAATTCTGCACCCTCAAGCGGCTCTACTTGGACGGCGGCAAGACGGAGGTCAAGGTGACCTCCTCCCGTCCGCATAAAAATATGGTGCTGCTGGGTCTTGCCGGTGTGACCGATATTCCGAAGGCGGAGGAACTGCGCGGTAAAACGCTGTACCACCGCCGCGGCGACCTGAAGCTCCCCAAAGGGGCGCATTTCATCGACGACCTCATCGGTCTGACGGTGAAGGATTACGATACCGACGAGGCGTACGGCGTCATTGCGGACGTGTTCAATACCGGCGCCAACGATATCTACCGTATGACGCGGGAGGGGAAAGCGGAGGTGCTCATCCCCGTTATTCCGCCGATCGTGCGGGAGGTTTCGCCCGAGAAGGGCTACGTAAGGATCACCCCGATGGCGGGGCTTTTTGAGGATTGACTATGAGAATTGATTTGATGACACTGTTCCCCGAGATGTGCGATCGCGTGATGTCCGAGAGTATCGTCGGACGCGCCCGTGCCCGCGGAGATATCGAGGTGTGCTGCCACCAGATCCGCGACTACACGCTGAATCGCCAATGTCAGGTGGACGACTACCCGTACGGCGGCGGCCTTGGTATGGTGCTGTTTCCGCAGCCGATCGCGGATTGCTTCCGCGCCGTCTGCGAGCAGACCGGCACCCGTCCGCACCTCATCTATATGACACCGCAAGGCAAGACGCTGACGCAGAAACGGGCGGTGGAGCTGTCCAAGATGGACAATCTCTGCATTCTCTGCGGTCACTACGAGGGCATTGACGAACGCGTGATCGAAGCGCTGGTGGATGAGGAGATCTCGGTCGGTGACTACGTGCTGACCGGCGGCGAGCTGCCGGCTCTGACCCTCATCGACTGTGTGGCGCGCCTAGTACCGGGCGTTTTGTCGGCAGACGAATGCTTCACCGACGAAAGTCACTTCAGCGGTCTGCTGGAATATCCGCAGTACACCCGTCCGGCCGTGTGGGAGGGACGCGAGGTGCCGCCCATTCTGCTGTCGGGACACCACGCCAATATTCAGAAATGGCGCCGCGAGCAAGCAATCGAACGCACCGCCCGTCGCCGCCCCGATATGCTGGCGTCCGCCGACCTCACTCCTGCTGAAAAAGAGCGTGTTGCCGCTCTGTTGGCGGAGACGGCGTTATCGGATAATTGCCCAAAATCTTAAAAATTTATTGTGAATTTTCACAAAAGCCGGAAATTGTTTTTGCTGAAAATCGCGCATCTTGCCGAAAATCGCCAAAATGACGAATTTCGCAGAAAAAATGAATTGACGATGCTTTGAAATGTGATATAATAGTAGTAAGATTTTTATCGGCTGTGCCGATACTCAGCCCGTCAACATTCGATTGCTTTTGAGAAAAGGAGATCGTCACTATGTATGTTAAAGAAGTAACCGTGCAGAATCAGGTTGGTTTGCACTCCCGCCCCGCCACCTTCTTCATTCAGACCGCGAATGAGTTCAAGTCCACCATCTGGGTGGAAAAGGACGAGCGCCGCGTCAATGCGAAGAGCTTGCTGGGTGTTCTCTCCCTCGGTATCCTCGGCGGCGTGACCATCCGCATTATGGCGGACGGCGTTGACGAGCAGCAGGCGGTGGACAGCCTGGTCGCCAAGGTGGAGTCCGGCTTCGCCGAGTAAGGTTTTCCGAAACGATAAAAAGCACACTTCGAAAGAAGTGTGCTTTTTTGTTTTATATGGCGAACTTCACGTCGTACAACCGGATCCATTCCTCAAACTGCAGCAGCCACGCCAGCAGCTGAGGACGGGACATCAACTGACCGAACCAGGTACCGTCATCCCCCTGCAGCAGCGCTTCCAGCGCCTGAGGCGAAAGGAATGCCGCCAATGCGTT
>JAFOFS010000120.1 GCA_017387165.1 Clostridia bacterium | reverse complement strand
CGTCGTGTTGGCCAGTCTGTGGCCGCGGCAAGCCTGCCGAAGCTCAACTGATAACCTGCTACATCCCCCAAGCTTTGTCTTGGGGGATTTTTCTTGCATTGCACGGATGCTTATGTTATAATGCTTCTGTAACCATCCACCTGAAAGGAGCATTGTTATGGAATACGTTTTCAGAGCTTTCGGTCTGTCAAAACGATATAAGAAGCAGTTGGCGGTTAACGAAACGGATATGACCATTTCGCGTGGGGACATTTACGGTTTCGTCGGTGAAAACGGATCGGGAAAAACCACCATCATCCGTTTGATTACCGGTCTTATTTTTCCGTCCTCCGGCTACTTTGAACTGTTCGGCGCGAAAAATACCTCTGCGGAGATCGGCGCGGCGCGCCGCAAGCTCGGTGCGATTGTCGAATCCCCCTCTATTTATATGAATATGTCGGCGTACGACAACTTGAAGTTGCAGTGTGCACTGCTCGGTCTTCCTGCGGACGATCGTATTGCCGCCACGCTGGAGGAAGTGGGACTCGGAGAGCTTTTGCACGAGAAAAAACACGCTTCCAACTTTTCACTCGGTATGCGGCAACGCCTCGGCATTGCAATGGCGTTGATCGGTTCTCCCGAATTTTTGATTTTGGATGAGCCGATGAACGGTCTGGACCCTGCCGGTATCGTGGAAATCCGCGAACTGATCTTGAAATTGAACCGCGAGCGGAACATAACGTTCCTGATTTCCTCTCATATTTTGAGCGAGCTTTCCTTGATCGCGACCAAATACGGCATCATCTCCAAAGGGCACGTTATCAAGGAAATCACCGCTGCGCAGCTGCAGGAGGAAATGTCCAAGACTACCGATATCACCGCAGAGGATCCCGAAGCCTTGTATACGCTGATGGAGGAATTGGGACAAGAAAAGGTGCGGCGCATTCCGGGCGGTATCCGTCTTTCGGGCGAAGTGAACTACAACGAGCTGCTGTCGGCGATTATCGCCCGCGGTATCGTGATTTCCTCGGTCAACTGTCGTGAATCCAGCATTGAGGAATATTATCTGGAAACGATTGGAGGTAAGCGAGCGTGAACAAACTGATCAAATTGGATTTTAAACGCGTTTTCAGCGATAAGCTGTTTCTCGTCGTCTGCATTTTGGCGGTCGTGTTTGCGGTCATTACGCCGCTTTTATACCTTGCGTTGTTCGGTATGATGGGGGAAATGGACGAACTCACCAAAGAGCTGCTTGCCGGTCAGGTAAACGCAAAGGGACAATTCTTTGCGGCGTTTTCGTTTGGCAACAATTTGGGACTGATCGCCCCGTTGCTGATCGGCATCATCTTGTATAAAGATTTTAGCTTCGGCACGATCCGAAACAAGATCATTACAGGCAGTTCCCGTGTGTCCGTGTTTCTCTCGATTTTCGTGGTGTGCTTTGTTGTTCTCTTTGGTGTCGTGCTGGCGCACGCGCTGCTCACCCTGTTTATCTGCCTGCCGCTTTTCGGCTATCAATCCACGCCTTTCGCGATGGCGGACTTTTGGTATTTCTGCGAATCCTTGCTTTTCTATGCGTTGGTATACGTCTTCGTTTCGGCGTTTGTCAGCCATCTGTGT